>CAYTXN010000136.1:0-8523 GCA_964441195.1 uncultured Limnohabitans sp. | reverse complement strand
AGAAGAAGACCGAATCGGTAACTTGCTTAGATTTTTAGATATTTGAGGCATGAAAATCGCCTTGCACGGCCTTGCACTGAAGGCTGAATACATTTCGGACATCGAAATTCTTTTCCAAGAGCTCACTAATCATCAGATTGAGATTCTTGTGACTGAGCCTCTAGACCGGGCAATAAAAATGTCTGGTAACAAAAAATTGAGCTATTGCCTTATTGAAAATCAGGAGGAGCTCAAGGAGGCCGATTTTTTGATTTCAATAGGAGGTGATGGTACCCTACTGGATGCTGTATGCTTGGTGGGCAGTCTTGAAATCCCGATCATGGGACTTAATACAGGAAGATTGGGGTTCTTAGCTACCGTGGCAACTGACAGAATAGGTGAAGCCATTCAGCATCTGGTAAACGGAAATTTTCAAATCGAAGCTCGGTCCCTGATCTCTCTAAACTCGAGCAGAAAGCTGTTCAATGGGTTTAATTTTGCACTAAATGAATTTACGATTCATAAGCGCGACACTTCCTCGATGATCACGGTTCATACATATATCGATGGAAAATACCTCAATTCATACTGGGCAGATGGTTTGATCGTTTCAACACCGACTGGTTCGACAGGTTATTCATTAAGCTGCGGGGGACCATTGATTACACCCGGAGCAAAGAGTTTCGTGATTACACCAGTGAGCCCACATAATTTAAATGTAAGACCAATCATTGTCTCGGATGATTGCGAGGTCAGTTTTGAAATCGAAGGAAGAACCGAAAAATTCCTAATTTCACTGGACTCTAGGTCTACTTCCATTTCCTCCGAAACCAAACTAAGCGTAAAAAAAGAGCTGTTTTCCGCAAAATTGGTCAAATTGCCACATTATCATTTCTTCGATACCCTGAGACAAAAACTCAATTGGGGATTCGACATGAGAAATTGAAAAATACTCACATTTGAGCTTAACATTAATTAACCCGTTAAATACAAAAGGGCGTTTTTTAAACGTTAGGTACTTCATAACTTGCATCGTCTTGAAAAAGATCAATTTTCAGAATATCAGATACTTACTTGTTTTTTTCCTTGTTTTAGCCGGGAATTTAATTCCGGTCAAAGCCCAGAAATACGAGATAGGTGGAGGACTTGGTGTAGCAACTTACACCGGAGACATGATCCGAAAAATTGATCCCCGTCAATTAGGACTTCAAGGCACGTTGTTTGGCAAGAGAAATTTTGACAATGTATGGAGCTTAAGAGTCGCGCTAAGTTCTTCAATACTTCAGGCTGAGGATAGCTTGAGACCTCTAGATCCTGCCGCCAGAATAAGGGACGGCAGGTTTCGTGGAGGAGTGATTGAAGGCAGCGCGGTAATGGAATTTAATTTCTTGGATTTTCTGAGAAACGATTCCGAGTTTAGATGGTCTCCTTATGCATTCTTTGGATTAGGATATTCATACTTCCTTATGAAGGGGAACGCCTATCAATTTGAGCGTTCGGAAAGGTACAATTTGAGTTCAGTAGTCATCCCCTTTGGCGGAGGAATTAAATACAGATTGAATGATCGTTGGACGCTCGCAGCAGAATTGGGATTCAGACCAACGATGACAGATTACCTGGACAAAATAGACAGTACATTACCAGCGATTCCCAGATATCAGGGTGCTGCAGATCCTACGAATGGGCAAATCCCACCTTATGGGATTAACTTCGGAAATCCCAATACCAAAGACTGGTACTATTTCGTGGGTCTTTCGATCAGCTATACGATTGCCAATGTAAAGTGCTATGCCTATTAATTAATTGAAGGCTAGGGCTGATTATTGGAAAAGAAATAGCATTTTTGTACCTCCAAAAATGTAGGTACCCGATCTATTGGAATGAAGGAAAAACTAGACCTGACTAACATCCCCAAACATCTCGCAATAATCATGGACGGCAACGGCCGTTGGGCCAAAAAGAAAGGCGCCATGAGAATATTTGGACACCGACACGCAATTCAAGCTGTGAAGGACGCCATCGAAGGAGCTGACAACCTTGGAATAAAATACCTGACCCTGTTTTCATTCTCTACAGAAAATTGGTCTCGTCCTCAGGATGAAGTTCGGGCACTGATGGAACTGTTGGTGAAAACCATCATCGACGAAATCTCTCAGATGATGAAAAACAACATCAGACTGATTTCGATAGGAGATGTCTCAAGTCTACCAAAGTCAGCCCACGAAAAACTACTGGAAGCCCAAAGGCAAACAGAAAACAATACCGGGCTTACGGTCATATTGGCACTTAGCTACAGTGGTCAATGGGAACTTACTCAAGCTACCAAACACATTGCTCAAAAAGTCTCTGAAGGGAAATTAAAACCTGAAGAAATCACGCAACAGACAGTTGCAGATCATTTGGAAACAGCCGGTATTCCCGATCCTGAACTAATGATCCGCACAAGTGGCGAGTTTCGAATAAGTAATTTTCTACTTTGGCAACTGGCCTATACCGAGCTGTTTTTTACACCGGTTTTGTGGCCTGATTTCAGAATAGAGCACCTTTACGCCGCTGTGGAAGATTATCAGAAACGTGAAAGAAGATTCGGTAAAACCGGTGAGCAAGTTAAACCTTAAGTAATTGATGAAATCGAGCATGTCGATGTCGACACAAAGCGGTAGGCCCTAATAGCTAAGGGGCAAACATGCGAGATTCCATGTGGCCTATTAGGTCAAATTATTATCATATGAAAAGAATTTTATTTATTCTGTTGTTTTTGTTGGGGTCCACTTCGGTCTTTTCCCAAATAAGATTGGGCCAAAGCCGCTATGCTTCCTCAAAGCCAATTGATATTCTGGAACTGAACTATGCCAAGCCTCAAAAATTCAGAATCGCAGAAATCAAAGCGATTGGTTTAACCACACTGGATGAAATTGCAATTATTTCATTGTCTGGTTTGAAAGTGGATGATCGAATCGACGTACCCGGAGATGCCATTTCAAATGCATTGAAAAAACTCTGGAGACAGGGAATTATTGGTGATGTAAAAATCCTTGTCACCAAAATTGAAGGAGAAGACATTTATCTTTTACTTGATCTTACCGAGCGACCACGATTTTCGAGAGTTGAATTTAACGGAATCAACAAAACCCAAGAGGGTGAACTTCGGGACAAAGTTAATATTCGAGGTCGAGTAGTGCGCGATGATGTTCTCAACACAGCCAAAAGAAACATCGAGAAATATTACTTGGACAAAGGGTACCTCAATACCGATGTCAAAATTTTTCAAGATCGGGACACCACGCTACCTAACAGTGTAAAACTTCGATTTGATATTGCCATCAATTCCAAAGTGCAGATCAACGAGGTTAAATTCTATGGAAACGAGGAAATAAGTGATCGTGCCCTTAAAGGAAAAATGAAAAAAACCAAAGAGCATGCACGTGTCTCAATATTCAGGGATCTATATACCAGAATCACAGATGCTGATGCTGCTAGTGTTAAGAATTCGATTTTCCACTCGGATACCGTATCAAAAGAGGATGCTAAAAGCTACATCAACAAAAATTTTAAACTCAACTTTTTCAGTGGATCGAAATATATCCCCAAAGAGTATAGAAATGACAAGGACAATGTTATCAATTTCTATAACAGTCGAGGATTCCGTGATGCAAAAATCCTAAATGATTCCGTTTACAGTTTTTCTGCTGACAAAATCAACGTTGACATCGACGTTGAAGAAGGGCGTAAATACTTTTATAGAAATATCACTTTCACGGGAAATTACATCCACGAAAGTGACGTTCTACTTGCAAGGTTAGGGATTGCTAAAGGGGATGTCTACGACAAAGAAAAGCTCGACAAGCGATTGAATTATGATCCACAGAAAGGAGACGACGTAAGCTCCCTATACCAGGATAATGGATATTTGTTTTTCAGCATCGAACCCGTAGAGGTGAACGTGGTCGGCGATTCCATTGATCTCGAAATGAGGATCATGGAAGGCCCACAGGTGACAGTAAACAGTGTCAGTATCAAAGGGAATGATAGGACCTCAGATCACGTGGTGATGCGGGAAATCCGAATTCTTCCAGGTCAAAAGTTCAATCGTAGTGCTTTGGTTAGAACCATTCGAGAACTTTCCACTTTGGGATATTTTGACCCTGAAAAGATCAACCCTGATCTTAGACCAAACTTTGAAGCAGCAACTGTGGATATCACGTTCGAACTGGAAGAAAGGCCAAATGATCAGATTGAGCTATCCGGAGGTTGGGGTGGATTCTATGGATTCGTTGGTACAGTTGGTTTGGTTTTCAATAATTTCTCTGTCAAAAATATCGGCGATTTCAGTAAATGGGATCCACTTCCTGTTGGAGATGGACAGAAGCTCTCTCTAAGAGTGCAAGCTAATGGCCAAACCTTCCAAAACTACTCCTTATCCCTTACTGAGCCTTGGTTTGGAGGCAAAAAGCCTAATGCCCTGAGTTTCTCATTCAATCACTCCATTCAGCGGCAGGTTGATTTCTTCAATCAAAGCAACTTTGGAAATTCATTAGGGTTCTTTAAGATTACTGGTGTGACACTAGGATTGGCGAAACGTGTCACATGGCCAGACGATTACTTTAGCATCAGTAACTCGATACAGTTTCAAAACTATGAATTCGATCAATTCGGAACCTCTTTTGGTTTGAGCTACCCTACTGGCAATTCTAAAAGTGTAACATTCAATACAACTGTTGCAAGAAACAACGTCGACAACACAATCTATCCAAGACTAGGTTCCAATATTATGCTTTCGGGGGCATTTACTCCTCCTTACTCATCAATGAATGCAAACATCAATGGGGAATCCACAGATCAGCAAAAATATAACTGGTTGGAATATCACAAGTGGATGTTTGACGCCTCTTTTTACACTCCATTACTAGGATCAACCAAGTGGGTTGCTAGTGCCAGAGCTCACATGGGCTTCCTTGGGTCATATGGCGACAAGATTGGTATTATTCCTTTAGAGCGATTCGTCATGGGTGGAGATGGGATGACTTTCAATAACTTTGCCCTTGGACAGGAAATCATCGGCCTAAGAGGCTATGAAAATCAGGTAATCACACCTGGAAGAGAAACTCGAGGAACAGCTAATCCTGACCCATATGGTGGGGTAGTATACAATAAATTTGTGACAGAGCTAAGATTCCTTGTATCGCCTAACCCATCTGCAACCATCTTCTTATTGGCTTTTGCTGAGGCTGGAAATAACTGGGGATCCTATAAAGATTACAATCCATATGATTTGAAGAAATCAGCTGGTTTTGGTGCACGAATCTTTATGCCTGCGTTTGGTTTATTAGGAGTCGATTGGGGATATGGATTTGATCCGGTTCCTGGATCTTTGAAACGAAGTGGAGCACAGTTCCACTTTACCATAGGGCAGCAGTTTAGATAATCTTGTGATCAGAACTTCGTTTAGTTAATTTATGCAAAAAATAAAGGGTTGCTTTTCATGAATAAAGCCTACTGAAAACTGAACGCAGACATGGATAAATCGCTGAAAATTGTACTTTTGCTGCTCTTTCTGATACAAGGAGGCACTTTAACGGCTCAAAAGATCGGGTATATTGATTCAGAATACATCCTGAACAAGCATCCTGACTATAAAGTCATCCAAGATCAGTTGTTGCAGTTAGGGTCAGACTGGAAGAAAGAGGCACAAAGTTTGGATCAAGAGATAAAAGAACTAACCACTCAGCTTAAGGCCGAGGAGGTATTATTGACAGAAGAAATGTATCAGAAAAGACTGGATGAAATCAAAGCGAAGCAAAAAGCCTCGCAAGAATTCAACAGCCGGATCTTTGGAATCGACGGAATGTATTACCAAAAGCAGGCAGAACTGCTTCAACCTTTACAGTCTAAGATTTACGAAGCAATCGAGCGTGTGTCAAGAAGAAACAATCTAGGTTTCCTATTTGACAAAGCTGCTGGTCCATCGGCAATTATTTATACTGATCCAAGACATGACTACTCTGAGTTTGTCCTGGACGAATTGGGAATTGAAGACAACAATTAAATAGAAACACGAAATGATCAAAGTAAAAGTTATCCTATCCGCATTAGCATTGCTATTCGTAGGATTTGCAGCTCAGGCCCAAGATGTGAAAATCGGCTATACGAGTGTAGAATTTATCATGGATCTGATGCCAGAAATGGAACAAATCGGAGCAGATATCCAGGATTATCAAACTCAACTGCAGACTAACATCCAAACCAAGGCAGCAGATTTCCAAAGACAAGTGCAAGCTTATCAGCAAGCAGCACCTACCATGACTGAAGAAGCTAGAGCAGCCAAAGAGGCTGAATTGACCAAACTTCAGAATGATCTACAGAAGTATGAACAAGATGCTCAGGTTTCTTATCAGCGAAAATTAGGCGAACTGCTTGAGCCTGTTCAGACTAAAGTCATCAATGCAATCAATGCTGTAGCAGCTGAAAACAATTACACACACATTTTCGCTGAGACTGCAGGTCAGTCCCCTGTATTGCTTTACACCAAAGAAGAAGATAAATTCACTGAATTGGTGGTAGCAAAACTTGGCCTTACTATGCCAACTCCTCCAGCGGGAGCACCTAGCGGAAATTAATTCTACAAGTCTTAAACCATTCTAAAGGCTGTCTTTTAATAGGGCAGCCTTTTTTGTTACCAATTAAACCCCCGAGTTTATTGTCTTGTATCTTGTATCTTGATTCTAATGTCTTAACTATGCCCAAAAAGAACCCAAAAGATATCATTTCTCAAAGTCAAGATGCTGTATTGGTGGATTTTTACGCGGATTGGTGTGGGCCGTGTCAGACCATGAATCCAATCTTGGAGGAAGTTTTGGCAGAACTGGAAGGGAAAATCAAATTACTAAAGCTTAATGTGGATAAGCATCCTCAACTGGCCCAACAGTTCGCAGTCCGTTCAATTCCTCATTATATCCTGTTTAAAAGGGGAAAAATACTCTGGCGAAAAGGTGGTGTAATTACAAAAAGAGATTTGCTTCAGGCTTTCAAAGGATTCGTTTAAATTATACTTTTTATAATCAAATTTTTTATGTGAATCCTTGAGAATTATCTGTTTCTCCATTCCGACTTCCCCAACACAAAATAACTAGCGAAACAAAGTAAAACCAGCTGTACTTCTAAATCTTAATTGGAATTTAAGTGAAGGAAATTCAATTTTTTTAGCCCCTGAGTTTTTACTTACGAGAAATCCGCAATCGAGTAATTTCAAGTATCTAACTCAGAATCAATTGGATTGAGGATTTTTTCTTAAATTATACTTAACCAAAATCCAAAATGACATGAACACCATCTCAAAAATCGAACATTGGGCGGATTCACATCATCCTAACTGGATTGACATCATTCGCATCGCACTCGGTCTCACCATCATCTACAAAGGTATTCTGTTCATCTCAAATACAGATGCTTTATTGCAATTGATGGAGAGAGCAGACTTACAGTTTGTTCATTTAGGAATCGCTCATTATGTCGCCTTTGCGCATTTGGTAGGAGGAATTTTAATAGCCATGGGTCTAGTCACCCGGATTGCAATTTTATTCCAACTCCCAATTCTTCTTGTAGCTGTTTTCATGGTCAATGTTAAGCAGGGCTTTTTTACAGTTTCAAATAACTTGGAATTTGAACTGTCATTAATTGTTCTGATTCTTTTGGTGGTATTCCTGATTTATGGATCTGGAAAATGGTCAGTAGATCATTGGATGAAAATGCATCCAAATGAATAACCTGAAAAATATTGATTAAAATAATCCCATAAAAAAAGGCTCCGATTTGGAGCCTTAAGTTTTTTTAGGTGAAGAATTTCAGTCTAATCACTTCCTGCTCGGTGAGGAAACGGTAGTGACCTCGCTTCAAATCTTTCTTATCCAATCCGGCATAAATTACCCGATCCAGCGCAGTGACCTCATAGCCCAAATGAGCAAAAAGCCTTCTTACAATTCTGTTTCTTCCGATGTGAATTTCCAGACCTAGAATCGTCCGATCCAAAGATAGCACCTGCATATCATCTACTGTGACATCACCATCTTCCAATGTCAATCCTGCTCTGATTTCCAGTTCATGATTTTGCGTCAATGGTTTATCCAAGGTTACCTGATAGATCTTTTTCACCTCATTGGAAGGATGAGAAAGCTTAGCTGTCAATTCTCCATCGTTAGTGAAAAGTAGTAGCCCGGTCGTATTTCTATCCAGTCTTCCAACGGGGAAGATGCGCTCTTCACAGGCATTTCCTACCAAATTCATGACCGTCTTACGCTCCATTGGATCGTCTGTAGTAGTGATGAAGTCTTTTGGCTTGTTCAATAAAACATAGACTGGCTTCTCAGGATTGATTTTTTTTCCTTGATAGATTACCCGATCAGATTTTTTGACCTTGTAGCCCATTTCGGTAATCACTTGCCCATTCACTGAAATCAAACCTTTTGCAATCAAATCATCTGCTTCTCTTCGTCCGCAAATTCCTGAATTGGAAATGTATTTGTTCAATCGGAATGAATCTGATTCTTC
>CAYTXN010000135.1:4909-8542 GCA_964441195.1 uncultured Limnohabitans sp. | reverse complement strand
AAAGGCGGTCAAAGTGGTGATATCCTTCTTGTAGAATCCAAAATTGGAACGATGGAGGCAATTGAGCGCCTTCGTGCGATGCCTGAGATTGAATATGCCGAGCCCAACTGGATTTATCAGCACATGGCTACTTCCAATGATCCTTACTTTACCGGTGGTCAACTTTGGGGAATGTCAGCAGGTGGTAATCTAAATGGTTCCAGAGCAAATGAGGCTTGGGCAGCGAATAAAACTGGCTCTAATACAGTTTATATCGGAATTATTGATGAAGGCTACATGTACATGCATGAAGACCTATCTGCAAATGCTGGCGTCAATCCGGGAGAAATCGCTGGAAACGGGATAGATGATGATGGCAATGGATTGGTTGACGATGTTTATGGATGGGATTTTGACGGTAACAACAACACTGTTTTTGATGGAGTGGGTGACGATCATGGCACACACGTCGCAGGCACAATCGGTGCTGTTGGAGGAAATAACATAGGCGTTGTTGGAGTCGTTTGGAATGTAAAAATGCTCAATGCTAAATTTTTGGGATCAAGAGGTGGTACCACTGCAAATGCAATTAAATCCGTGGATTATTTCACAGATCTTAAGACACGTCAGGGGCTAAATATCGTCGCGACCAATAACTCATGGGGAGGGGGAGGTTATTCTCAGGCGCTGAAAGATGCTATAGACAGAGCTGGTGCAGCAGGAATCCTATTTATTGCAGCAGCAGGTAATTCCGGTAGCGACAACGATGCCTCACCAAGTTATCCATCTAGTTACACTTCTGAAAATATCATAGCAGTTGCCTCAATCACTAGCACAGGTGGTCTGTCATCATTTTCACAATACGGAGCAACGACAGTGGATCTCGGAGCGCCAGGATCAGGCATTTGGTCTACCGTTCCAGTTGCATCCGGAAAGGGTAAAAATGCAACTATCGCATCTGGATATGCCAGCTATAATGGTACATCTATGGCTACTCCTCATGTCACCGGTGCAGCGGCGTTGTACGCTTCTGAAAATACCGGTGCATCAGCTGCACAGATTAAAGCCGCTATCTTAGGTTCCACAACACCTACTTCTTCACTAGCTGGTAAGACTGTTACCGGAGGAAGGTTAAATGTTTCAGGATTTTAATTGATTTGTTGATATCTTAATTTAAAAGAGGCTTTCCAAATGGAAGGCCTCTTTTGTGTTTTATTTCACAACTTTTTAATCTATGTTGTATTCGAGGGCTGTATTTTGCTGGCATCCTTTCTTCTACTATATTCTTAAGTAAAAGGAATTATAGAAAAAACTTCAAAGTATTTTTCAATCAAATCTGATCTAAACTTTTCCGTCCAATATTCCGGGATTTTTTGAATTCTGATGGAGTCATGCCCGTTTCTTTTTTGAATTGGGAGGAGAGGTAAGCAACGCTGCTATAATTCAATTTGAAGGCAATTTGACTTAGATTTAATTGGTCATAAAAAAGCAGCTCTTTCACTCGCTCTATTTTTTGCCGAGTGACAAATCGCTCTATGGTAATCCCTTCCACCTGGGAGAAAAGACGACTCAATGAAGAGTATTCATGCTGAAGCTTTTCTGCTAAGAATGTGGAGAAATTTTCACTCAGGTTTTGCTTGCTTTGATGAATTTGTTCAATGATCAGTGATTTTATTTGGGAGATAAGCGCTGCATTTTTTGACTCCAAAAGTTCGAAACCATTAGAAATCAAAAATTTTGAAAGATTTGCTTTTTGATCTGAAGAAGGTGGAATTGGCAAGGTAACCTTCCCAAGTTCGATGGAATCAAAAGGAATTTCCAGTTCTTCAAGTGATTTCCTTACGGCTTCAATGCAGCGAGGACAAACCATATTTTTGATTAGGATTTCCATGGAAAAGGCTTTAGTTCAAAAGAAAAGTAGCACATAAAAGGTTCAATTCTGGTTATTTTTTGCTTAGGAAAAGAGAATATACGAGTGCTTGAAAATATTAATAACTGAATATCAGTAGTTTGTAATCAATTTATAAAAGCATTACTAATAATTCGTATCATAATTTTAATAATGCCGTAATAAAAGGACGATCAGATTAGTCGCAAGACTCATTTTGGTTGATTTTGGTTTAATAAAAAACAAAGGACCGAGCTATTGGCTTGGTTTTTTGTTTTAGGGGAAAGCCTGATTACAAATTAATCTCAAATTTCGAGGTACAAATTTCCTATTGCATTCAAGGATCAAATCGGGACTTTAGTTACAAAATCCAATCAATCAGAAGGAAAAATAAGGAAGGACAAACCAAGCATCCTAAGCCGGTATAGAAAGTCGCTGTCACTGCTCCATATGGCACTAATTTAGGATCAGTGGCGGCCAAACCAGCAGCAACTCCGCTGGAAGTTCCCATAATTCCCCCATAAGCCATGGCTGCGGAAGGATTGTTTAGACCTACTTTCGAAGCAAAAATTGGTGTTAGTATCGTAATGGCGATGGTTTTGACTACACCAGTTCCGATGCTTAGGGCGATCACTTCCGAACTAGCACCTAGCGCCCCTCCAGTGACAGGACCTACGATATAAGTACATGCACCAGCTCCAATTGTACAAAGGCTCACCGCATCTCGATAACCCCATGCCCAAGCTAGGGCTACGCCTGCTACAAAGAAAACAAGAATTCCCAGGAGGAGGGAAATCAATCCTAGTAAGCCACTTTTTCGAATCAACAGAAAACTTGCGCCTACAGCTGTGGCTACAATTGCAAAATCTCGAAACATTGATCCTCCGAGTAATGCTAATCCTCTAAAGAGTCCCAAATCAGCCAAACCATTTTCTCCCTTGCCAAAAACACCTCCCAGATAACCAAAAACCAAGGCCAGGAAGATGGCGATTGCCGAGCCTGGAATTTTAGAGTTTAGGACTTTCTTGGAGAATATATCAGTCAACCAAGTGAGTAATCCAACCAAAATAAAGGCGACGATTAGCCCGTTTTTGTCAATGATTTTTATCAATTCCTCCATTATTATGATGTTTTGAAGGACTTCATCATAAAATAGAAGACAATAAATGCGAGTAGAACTGGAATGATCCCTGCAAAGATCGCCAAGGTCCCTGAGGAAATGGCAGATTTCACATTCAGACTAGCCGCCATTGCAATCACGACCGGGATGTAGAGCTTATTCCAAAATTCAATCCCAAATTCCAGTTCACTTTTCCACCATCCCTTCCTTGTAAAAAATTCTTTGGACAAAATCAGGAAAATCATCGCGAAACCTACACCACCGACATTCGCATTAATTCCAAGCCATGAGCCTAAAAGTCCTCCTGTCCACATGCCCAGAATAAATGAGATTGAAAGTAATGCAAGGCCTTTTATCACGATTAGGGTAGTGTTTTGGCTGAGGAATTTTTGGTTTTATAAAGTTGTGAAATATAAATTAACCTTAGGTGGCTTTTTTACTTATGACGGGGAAAAGAGCTTTTTCAAGTCATTTTTCACCACTTTCCCCATCGCATTTCTCGGAAGTTCATTTAAAAACAGGTATTTCCTCGGTGTTTTATAGGCAGGCATCCGTTCCCTGATCCATGATTTCAATTCCTTAGTATCCAGCTTTTCCGATGAAATAATAGCCGCAGCGACTAATTCTCCCCATTCTTCGTCGGGAA
>CAYTXN010000135.1:0-4809 GCA_964441195.1 uncultured Limnohabitans sp. | reverse complement strand
CGTTCCAATAGATAATGACCGGAAATCTTTTGCCATTTTTCCATTACTGAAACAGGAAGTGCGGCTGAGCCTGATACCATCAATCTAAACTTTTTCAAACATGCAGAAATAATTGATTTAACAGAATCTGACTCTGATTCAAACTGTGAAATCAGCTTAAAATAAATCGTAGGAACAGCCATAAAGACTGTTACTTTCTCTTCCAGAAAAATCTCAAAAACTTGCTTCGCATCAAAAGGATGTTGGAATTGGACAGTTGCACCTGCCCAAAGCGAACAGGAAACCACATTGATGATTCCATGAACATGATGTAGGGGTAGTAGACAAAGCGTATAATCTTCTGAATCCCATTTCCAAGCGTCAATAAGGGTGCTGATTTGTGCCTCAATCGTTGCATGCGTTGTCAAAACTCCCTTTGGTAAATTGGTGGTACCGGAAGTGTACAAGATCATAGCGCCTCGATTGAGTGGGATTCTTGGTAAACCGGAGCTTTTGGTATTGGGAATTCTCTCAGAAAGTCGAATAAATCGTTTTGTAGGGTCTTCAGAATACGGCTTTAAAATTTCCTCATATTCCCTCCCCACCAGAATTATTTCCGCTCCGGTATCTTCAATTACATATTGAATGGATGGAAATGGATAGGTGATACAAAGTGGAACCGCAATTCCCCCCGCCATCCAGATACCCCATTGGACAGCAACATAATCCAGTCCTGGAGAAACCATATAGGCAACTCGAGCTTCATTTAAATCCCCTTTTTCTTGGAGTAAATAGAAAGCAATTGCTTTGGCTTTGTCAGTCAGCACTTTATAAGAATAGGAGCCAAATTGATCTACTATTGCAGTTTTTGAAGGATTTTGAAATGCTTGTTGGAAAAGTGAGTCCATTGAAATCGGATATTTTTTGGGAATTTAACAAAGCTGAAGTTTTATCCTTCCTCCTTGGAAATGAATTTAAAGGGATTCGGAATTTTTCTCACGGTTCTTTCTAAAATGAAATTCAGAATCATTAAATACGTCAAGGTTCTGCATAAAAAAACCAGCCGTGGCTGGTATAAGGTTAGTTGATTTTGACTGAAGCACTTTCCTCAGTAAGCACAATCGCATGGTGCTGATCAATTTTTCCTGCAGGAATCGAAGGGTCTTGGTGAAGAAGACGATCAAGCATTTCAGCTTTTTCTGCTCCTGTGATTACCCAGAGGATCTTTTCGGCTTGATTGATGAGCGGATAGGTGAGAGTCATTCGCTTGCGATCTTGATATTCACCGTTTGTTACAGCTACACCCTTATCAGTGACTTCCAAAACAGAATCATCTGGAACCAAAGATGCTGTATGTCCATCAGTTCCAATTCCAAGGTGCACCAAATCCAGTTTTCCATTTCCTGTCATTCGCTTGATGTGATTTTCATATTCTTCACATGCTTCATTCAGATCTTCCGCATTGACCCGCATAGGAAAAATATTTAATCGAAGTACTAATCTACTTCCTTCGATTGCTTTAAAAAGCTGGGTAAGATTGCGGTCTGGATGAGCCTCAGGTGCCATTCTTTCATCCACCTGAAACAGAAACACTTTTTCCCATGGCAGATCTTCCTGAGCCAATTCTTTAATCATCGCCCAGGGAGTTCGACCACCACTTATTGCCATGGTGAAAAACCCTTTTTTGGCGATATTTTCTCGTATTCTGTCAGCAATGTAGATTGCGGCCTCTTTAGCGACTTCGTCAGCAGATTGAAATGTCCGAATTTCCATTTTTCTATTTTTTGTTAACAATAGGATTGTTCCAACCTCCAGGAGGATATACTTGTTGATCTACACTTTCTGGCCCCCATGTTCCGATCTCGTAAGGATAGACAGGATGATCTAAAGCAAGGTAATCATCCACAATCTTCCAAGCCTCCTCTACATAATCCTGTCGGGCAAAGTGTGTTGGATCTCCTGCCATTGCATCGGTGAGTACGCGCTCATAGGCTTCCTTTTCATTTGGAAAAGGAGTGGGATTGCCTTGTACTTCAGAAAGTACAGAAGTCATATCTTCTCCAGGCGCCATGATTAGCATTCCAAAAGCAATCTTTACGTCAGGGCTGATTCGGAATCGAATATGGTTGGGCTGAGTAGCAATTGAGGAATATGCGGACGGAAGATGTTTAAATTTTACTAGAATTTCAGTAGAAGTTACGGGAAGGTTTTTACCCGCACGGATGTATAAAGGTACTCCTTGCCATCTAGGAGAATCAATCTGAAGTTTCATAGCTGCAAAAGTTTCTGTTTTGGAGTCCTCTTTTACCGCTTTTTCTTTTAGGTAACCGTCATATTGCCCACAAATGACATCCTCCTTTTTTAATGGAGTGATAGCCTTCAATACTTTTACTTTTTCATCTCGAATTGACTCACTGTCCAAAGCCTTGGGAGGCTCCATTGTCAAATTGCAAAGAACCTGAAAGAGGTGATTTTGGATTACATCCCGAATAGCACCTGTTACATCATAGAATGCCCCACGTCCCTGAATACCAAAGTCTTCAGCCATGGTTATTTGAATACTTTCGATGTGCTTGTTGTTCCAAACTGGTTCGAGAAGAGAATTAACAAAGCGAAAAAAGACAATATTATTGACAGGTCGCTTACCTAAATAGTGGTCAATCCGATAAATATCTCCTTCTGAAAATTTCCCCAGTAAGATTTTATTCAGAGCTTTTGCCGACTCCAGATCTGAACCGAAAGGCTTCTCTACAATCACACGAGCACCTGAAGCACAGCCAGATTGATCTAATTGTGCTATTATTTTTGGAAAAAGAACAGGAGGAATAGCCAGGTAATGAGTCGGGTTTTTAGCTTCCCCTAAGGCTTCTCGAATTCTTAAGAAAGTCTCTTTTTCAGTATAATCCCCACCCACGAAAGCAAGTAAACTACAAAACTTCTTGTAGGATTCTTCTTCAAACTGTCCATGCTTTTGAATGCTTTCCTTGGCCCGTTCTCGAAGTTTCTGAAGATCATAATCACCACGGGCCACACCTATGATTGGACAGTTTAGATTTCCCCTTTTGACCATCATGTGAAGGGCAGGAAAGATCTTTTTAAATGCTAGATCTCCGGTTGCACCGTAAAAAACCAAGGCATCAGATTTGACTTGACTCATGAAATAAGGAGGTGAATTAATTTAGAATAAATAAATGAGATGACTTTTCTAGATTTCCCTAGACTCGAAAAAATCCAGTGAAAGGTATTTAGTATTTGTAGGATTTTTCCCAAAGGCGAAATCCTCCGGTAAATGCATTTTTGTTGGATCCCAATCGACATTTATCCGGGATATTGTCCAGCAGCTTTGAGTTTCCACCTCCAAGTACAATTTGGTCGGGTTGGAAACAATGATTGAAATGTGCAATAGCCTGCAAGACCATTTCTCTCCATTTCGGCTTGCCGAGCTTTTTCATGGCGGCATTGCCTACATGGCTTTCAAAAGTTCCTAGTTTAAAGGGGAGGTGCCCACCCTCCAAAGGGAGGATCAAGTCCTCAAAAACCATGGCAGTCCCCAAACCAGTTCCAAAGCCCATGAAAAGTAATTTGCCGCCTTCATAACTGCCTAAGGCTTGCATAGCTGCGTCGTTGATGATTTTTACAGGGCATCCAAATGCTTTTTCAAAATCGAATCCTTTCCAACCTTTTCCCATATTCACGGGATCAGCAATTATTTTTCCTGCTTTTACAACCCCTGGAAAACCTATCGAAATTGCCTCGTACTTCCAATCCTTGGCATTTTCTATGACCAAAGGGACTAATTGCTCTGGCGTAAAATCGTCTCCTGAGGGAATTTTGATTCGATCCGGCTGATCGGTTGCAAGAATTTTTATGTTGGATCCACCAATGTCGATTACCAGTACTTTCATTTTTTTAATTGGGTGTTCAGGTCTTGAGTTTTCGAAAGGGAATAAACAAGGATGTGTTTAAAATTTGGAATCCAGCTTATAATTGGAGTCCGATGAAATTGGTTCAATGTATTATATACAAAAACAGCCTTAAAGATAAACAATCCTTTTGCTTGAAAAGGATCAAGTTTTAGTTTATGCTTTCTCACAAAGTGATTAAAATTCAAATAAAATTGTCTTAAACGATTTGAAATTTGATGATTCAAGTTTAAATAACTCATAAAGCAGTATAATCTATCGTTAATTTGAATTTTATCGATATCGTTCTCCCTGTTTTAGGGAAAAATAAATTTAATCCATTTATTAAATTCAAAACAATCTGGATGCCTAATTACAATAAATCCACCCAGGTTTAAAAAAGAGAAAAGTGAGACCTCTCGATCTCACTTTTCAATAAAGGGTGATACAAAAAATGAGTTTAAGCTGAAATCAGCTTGAAATGATAATTTGATTGTTCTTTTCTGTTCCAACTTATTTCTTTGCTAAGATGGTAGAAAGCTTCCAAAAGGGGTGCATTATTCATTTTTCCTGCATCTATCGCACGGAAACCAATAAGTTCAATAAGTCTTTTTACTCTGATCTTTTCAATCTCATTGTCGCTGCAGAAGTAGGTTTCCTTAATTATTCCGAGATGGTCGGAGTTTGGATAGTCAATTCCCAAATTATTGAAAGCCTTGAAGATATAAGCATTTGGAGAAGCATTAACAATCTGCTCTGTATTACTGCTAGCCAGGATTTTGTCATAATTAGCATTGGTACAGTCAATGATAAATTTCCCTTCGAGGTCAACATTATTTAGGGCTTGGCAAATATCTACCAAGTATTGGTTTTCACAGCAGATGAGGATGATCTCCGATTGAATAATAGCAGATTCAAAAGGGCAAAT
>CAYTXN010000134.1:5365-8562 GCA_964441195.1 uncultured Limnohabitans sp. | reverse complement strand
CGCAACTTCTAAAGCATATTTCTTAATTACTGGCAGGATTGCGGATAATCAGATTATTTAATTACCTATTTGAATTTGTAAAAATTTCAAAAAATTTATTACCATTTGGATCAAGCGGTAAGTTGAAATAGTAGAATCAAATCCAGAAACTTAGCTGGGATAAAACAAAAAATAGCGTAGAGTTAGTCTACGCCATTGAATGGAAAATTCAATTAGAAAGCAATCTGCTTCCCAATTAAGTAAACACTTACTTTGAGGAAATATGCTTCGTCTCAGGTAAATAATCCACTTGACCTGAAGCAAGGTCATGCACACCTCCTATAATTCCGATCTCGCCTTTTTCAAGCATTTCTTTTAAGATAGTGCTTCGTTCAATGATTGATTTTACAGTTCTTTTGACGTTGATAGCACCCACGTTTTCAACAAAAGTTGGATTTTTTGAGGTACGATTTTCTTTGGTTTCAGTTTCGTCTTCGACTGCGGGCCTTATTTTAGAAAGCAAGGCGGTCAAATTCCCCATTTCTACATGGTCACAGGCTCCTTTGATTGCACCACACTGGGAATGACCTAGGACGACAATTATTTTAGAACCCGCCACTTTGCAGGCAAATTCCATACTTCCCAAAATATCCTCATTGACTATATTTCCGGCAATTCGGGTACTAAAAATATCCCCAAGTCCTTGGTCAAAAATTAACTCGGCGGACGTTCTGCTGTCTATACAGCTTAAAATGATAGCAAAAGGATGTTGTCCATCGGATGTTTCATTTGCCTGTTGCAGGAGGTTTCGATTTGCTTTGAGATTATTGACAAACCGCTTGTTGCCTTCTTCTAATATTGTCAATGCCATAGCAGGGGTGATGGCTGCTTGCATTTCCTTGGTTAAGGTTTTCATACTGAGGTTAGGTAAAATTGTTAAAGATGAAAATATTAGCAGGCTAATTTTTTCTTATTTCTCCTTGAGAAATCCTTAGCTGCCTTGAAGTAAAAATAACAATCTCCTTCAAAGGGGCTAAATGACTCTCCTTTTTTTACTAGAGATGTTTGAGATTTGTGTTAAAATCAAATTGCTCCCAATTGGAGACATTGTTGGGTTTTTTGATTTGGCACTTGGTGTTAGTTCAATAGGGATTTCAAGAATCAGGAATAAAATTTTATGATTATCCTCAATCATGCCAGTTAGCCTTTCTCCTTCTGTAAATTGGACGGAAGACCGATGACCGTAGATTCCAAAATTCAAGCGTTTTTTAGATACTTCTAGTGCTGGTAAGAAAGCGGATGAACAGTTAAAATTTCTACTTTGATAAAATGATTTTGAGATAAAGCAGACTTTAACAAAGGTTAGTTCTTTCGCTGCTCCGCCAAATCCACCTGAAAAATCGAGGCCAAAGCTTTATAGAGCTCAGGGTGTTTCTCTTGAAGCAAGATTGGGCGCTCAAAAAAATACTCACCAGCAATAGCCAGAAACTCTACCTTACTCACTGCACCATAGGAATTGAGGTCACTTTTTCCAGATAGAATTTCATCAGTTTTGGTTTTAATTAGATGAAGCCAAGGCAAAACGGCCTGGTTGTTCAAAAAGACAGCTGGAATGCCATCCAAATTCCCGTCCTGCTTGTCGAAGAGGTGAACAAATTCATGAATCCCGACATTGTGTTTGTCTGATTGGTTGTCAAATCCCAGCCACAGTGCTGGTTTGGAAAAAATTACGACGTGATCTATGGCACCACCAGTTCCCACCAATCCTGAAATCGCTCGGTTATGCCCTTTGAAATCGAACTCTTCAGAGAATAAGTCAGGGTACAAGAGTACTTCAAATAGCTTGTTGTATTCCCAGCCAGAAAAAGCAAAAATTGGAATCACAGCACTGCTTGCTACTAATAGACGGTCCTCGTCTGTTACCTCAGTATCGATTCCTGTGATGCGAATCCGCTTCAAAAATTGCTGAACAGTCGATTCAAAGCGGATTTTCTCCTCTGCAGAAAGTAGGGTATAGAATTTCACTTTCTTAAGTAAGAAACTGCGCCAGTGATTTGGGAACTCTGATGGAACCTCTAATCCACTTTTTCGATTCCGGGATTTATAGATAACCCAGACTAGTAGGATAAGTAGAGAGGCAGCAAAGAGTAAGGTGAAAATTTTCAAGGAATTGGATGTTGAGTAATTTTTGGGTTGAAGATTAAGAAAATACTTACAAACTGTATGCTTGATGTAGGATTCCGTATGCGAAAGGGCAGCACGGTTTAATTTCAGCTAAGGTATGGCATAGGATCGTCTCCGGGGGAGAAAGCAAAATACTATTTGGGGAATTTAACGCACATTTCTTGGTCATAAGCTCCCATTTAAATCCCCTTGTATTAGGATTATGTCCCTTCTGTCGTTTGAAAGCACTTTTTTGTACGCTGGCAAGCAGATTGTTTGATTAGTGTCAAGAAATACTATTCCTAACTAAACCAACAATTACCGTGGAGAATTATGAAAAAGAAGGTGAAGTAGCCAAGGCTATTGAACAAGAAACTGCCAAACTTCCATCTGATATATTCATGTGGTCGGCTTTTGCATTCATGGGAGTTTCTTTGATTTTGAAACTTACCAAGCACAATCACACCGCTCTATTTGTCGGTCAATGGCCCGCGCCACTTTTACTATTTGGTATTTACAATAAGATAGTGAAGACTCAGGGTTCAGATCGCAATGATCGTTGATTTCATCAACTTGATGTAATTTGATTTTTGAATGGATGGGGTGTAGCTCTTGATGACCTTGGATAGTCTTCAGGACACTACACCCTTCCATTTAAGTTTACCCTGATTTTTATATGGGTTAAATTATTTTAAGACATGGTTGAGCCTAGTTCTTTTGATTTATTCAGCTTGTTATTTAAGTAATGATCAAGCCTATGAAAGTTTAATTCAGAAAAATTAACCTAGAACCAACTCAGCTTTATAAGATGGTGTTGAAAAACGAGTTGATTGAGACAACAAATATTTTAAGTGGTGGTGTATTTGGTTAAACGTAGCTTAGGTTTGATTACAGGCGAAAGAATTTTTTCGTCTCAAAAAAAACAAATACATGAAACCATCAGCACCCCAAAAAATTACCTGGATCATAGGAATGATTTTAGGCATCCTCGGAACCCTTGGACATTTTACCCAAGTTGAATTTATATCCGAATACAGTTTCACACTCTTGATGGT
>CAYTXN010000134.1:0-5265 GCA_964441195.1 uncultured Limnohabitans sp. | reverse complement strand
TTACCTATCTTTAATTTTCCCCATCACCGTACCCAATTTTGCCTTCATTTTGTCGATAGCATCACCAAGGGCTTGTTCTTTGGTGCCATTTTTACTTATCACCATTACTGGCTGAATCCCTTCCAGCCTTGCTTCAATCTTACATTGAATATCGTCTTTGCCTCCTTTATCAGCATTTTGGTCAGAAAGGTGAACTTCAATGCGAGTGATGTTTTCAACGAAGTGTTTTAAGCCACTGCTTACCTTTTCAGATACAAACGCTTCCAGTCCGGCGGTGCCCTCAATGTTTTTATCAGTATTGAGCTGTATTATCATAATGTGTTTTTTAATTGGGGATTGATAATTTGAATGAGTGATTTAACGAACTCCCTATAGAAAAAGATACCGATTGTAGCTAAAGAATACTAAGGTATTCTTTGAACAACTCTCAGTCAGAGGATTAAACTATTTACAGATGGCGTCAGCCAAATTTCGCTTAGTCTGATATGCTGAATTAGGAAATTTGGTTTCAAGATCCCGATTTGATTTTTAGATTTTAACCCATCTTCATGGAAATGGCACTACAGTGTTTGGTTTTTAGGCTAACTATTAAAGGCTGGCATTCTCATTATATTTTATGTCCATCACCTCTAATTTCAACCAAGTCCAATCTCCTTCGTCTAGTTTCCATGTTGAGGTCATCTTAGCTGGTACTTTAATGCCCTCAAAAGTTTTGTATTCGAAAATATTCATTGTCCATTCGTATTTTTTTGCTTCGGCCTCGTTTCCGTTGTAGCGCAAAGCGGCAAACTTTGTAACGTCTCCATTAGTGTTGAAATAAAATGTTCCACTTCCGGAAGTTCCTTTATAAGTCATTGTTGCTTTGGCTGTTGTGTCATTTAATTGTTCCCAAGTAATGAATGGACTTAAAGCCATAGAAGGAAACCAAACCATTTCACCTAGGTACCGCTGTAAACTGCCTTCATCCAATTTTTCACCTTGTTCATTTACTATATTAATAAGGGAATTCATTTTGATTAACATCTCGCCCTTTCCGTTTTCAAATTTGTCCCTACCTTGAAAATTGAGCAAATTATTCATTTTCACATCCACTGACCATATAAAACTCGGATTGTCCATGGTTGTGTATTGAGTAGCCTTAGCATTCATCCAAGTTTCTTGGGTAGGTTTCATTTGTAACTCTGCTTTTTGTGTCACTTTAGCTACACTTACAAATGGTTGATTTATTGAACCTGAGTTTCGGAGCCAATTTTTTACAGGATCAGGCAAATCATTAATGTCGCCTTCATTTAGGATTTTATTTTCTGTGATATTGTTTTGATCGAGTAAAAGTTTGGTCTCTTTTTGAATTGCTCTCTGAAAGTTGTAGTAACCAAATAGAGCGACAGATACAGCAAGGATAATGATATTGGGTATTGTTCCGAATTTGGCATCTTTCCAAAACATAAAAATTAGTATTTGGGAGATTGTCACGGCCAAAAGTCCAACCAACCATGCGTATTTTGAATTTGAAAAATATAACACGCTATAAATCAAAAAGAGGATTGTCCCTGTCAGCCAAACAAAACTCATCGGTTTGGAAATTGGTAGCGTCAATTCCTTTACATCCTTTATCCCAAAACCTTTAACAAATCCGAGTAAGTGGATTAGTCCGTGAAGTAATACAACTATCAAAAAAAAGATTCTCATAAACGCTGTTAGTCTGTTTTTTTTGCCAATCAAGCACGCTTCCAAGTCTTTACCAATTAGGAGTTTAATCTTTAATTTTCTCCAAAACCTCCTTCAATCCTTCCAAGTTCTGTTTTAAAATCAGCTCTACATCCGCATCATCCACATGGCCAAGAATGCCAAACGGACCATTAAATCCATTGGAAATTAATTCAGCAAGCATTTCCGCTTCACTCTCGCCGCTTCCAAGGGCTATGATTTTTGGTCCACCGACATTCATTCCATTCAAATTAACAGCCCATAAATGGGGTTTCATGATTGATACAAGTTCCGGGAATTCGTCAATCATTTCATGTGCGTGGTGAAAATTGAAAATGATACCCACTTCTGAAATTCCCAAAGCTTCGCAGATTTTCACCAAGTTTTCAGTTCTGCCAAACCAGCCGCCATGGTTGTACAAACCCACTTTGCAATCCAAGTTCTTGGCTTCCGTGCTCACATAGCCGACAATGTTTACCGCTTTTTCCAAGCGCTGATCCTCAGTCATATTATTGAAATAATCCTCCGGAAAACTTACCCAGATTTGCGTTTTTAGTCCAGTCTCTTTAAGAGCTTCCAACACTTTCCGATTGTTTGCAGACAGATTTCCAACTTTATCATTATTGTCCAGCCACATCCAAACAGCATTGATTTCAATTCCTTTTTCTCCGGCTAAGTGGATTTCATCAGCCATTTCAGGTAGATGCTCTGCACGCCAGTCATAAGCGTATGATTTAAAACCGAGACTTTGCAGCATCTCAAGCCGCTGTTCAGGAGTACGGTCTTGATTGTCAAACGGGACAATGCACCAGGCAAAATAATTGTCCATGTTGAGTGATTGCGCCGAAACTCCCGTTCCGCTTATCAAAAGCAAAAGGATAATAAATGCAAAAATCGGTTTCATGGTTCTCGGGAATTTTGTTGCTGTAGGTGGGCTAGTGTTATTATTGCAGGTCATCATTTTAATCACTATCCACGATAAAGTTTAGCTCAGTTACTCCGCAATTAAAGGGTCTTGTTGTCAGTAGTTCTAGTTTTATTTTGTCTTTAATATCTACAAAAAGTTGAATTCCTCTTCCTAAAATAATTGGATTTACGAAAAGCCAAAAGCCATCAATAAGGCCTAGCTGCATAAGGGAATGTGTGGCTGTCGGGCTACCAAAGAGCAAGATCTCATTTCCTTCCTTTTGTTTTATTTCATTTATCCGCTCGTAAAGGTTTTCACTGATAATAATTGTATCCTGATTGATACCGGGATTCATTGTTTTGGATAATACAACTTTGCGTGATTTGCCATACCACCTGGAATGATCAATGTCGTGTTTGCTAGCATTCGGCTTGTCGGCTGCGGTAGGCCAGTAGTTTTCCATCATCTGAAAAGTAACTCGACCATATAATGCCATGTCGGTTTGACTTATTCGCTCACCAATGTAATCGAACAATTCTTGGTCAAATTTAATCCAGTCCATTTCTCCATTCGGTCCTGCGACAAAACCATCAAGTGAAATGTGCATAAATGAGATAATTTTAGTCATAGAATTTTATATTTAAGTGCTCTTGCTACAGTTAACTCTATGAATACTAGGCTACAAACAACTAAAACTTCTGCCAAAAAGTAAATTTTCCCGAAGTTGGTAATTATGGAACTTGGACTAAATACCAGTCCTAGTGTAATAAGGCAATAGAATAGGTTAGCGAAACTGATTGCCTTAATGAACGGAACCCAATTTTTCTTCAGGAATAAGAAACAGATGCCAGAATAAATGCTAAATATCGCCGCAATCCCAGATAACAAAATCAGTGTAGCTGATGGCACACCAAAGAATTCGTGATAAGTTCTCAAGATTACAAATAGAAGAAATGCAGTCAGAAAAGCGCCTAAACTGTCGATAAGAAAAAGTCTTTTAGGATCTTTTGCTAATCGATTTATAGTATTATTGAGGATCATTTAACGATATATAAATCCCGTAAGTGCTATTTCTCAGCAAGAAATCCATTCACATCCAACCAGTATATAAAGGCATCAAACCAGCGATTGCTCGTGCGATTGGGATTTCCGAGGCCGAAACCATGCCCCCCATTTTGATACAAGTGGAACTCTACAGGCTTACCGGCTTTGTACCAAGATTCGATCACCCCTGTCTGACCTAGGAATAGAAAGTCATCTGTGGCGATCACATTAAACATGGGAGGGGCATTTTCAGGAACTTCGACTGGACCCATTCCGCCGTAAATTGGTCCGATGAAAGCCAATTTCATCGTCTTGGAGTGGAGGGTCGAATGCATGGTTAATCCGGCGCCTGCCGAGAATCCGATCATTCCGATTCTGTTAAAATCGACGCCCCATTCCTTGGCCCGATCTAGGATCATGGCATAAGCTGCTTCGGCATCTTCGAGTTGGTTGGATAGGTCGCGCTGAGGTGGACGTGGGGGAGTGGTGCCTTCTGAAGTAGCAGCTGCCGGAGGGGCTGGGGTGCGTGGACGATTCATCCATGCAGAAAAATCTTCCAAAGACTCCGGCGTCGGGTTTAGTCGATATTTGAGTACGAAGGCGGTGATACCCTGTTTTGCCAATGCCTCTGCGACTTCCCAACCTTCATTCCCCATGGATAGCCAGCTAAACCCTCCTCCGGGTGCGACGATGACTGCAGCGCCATTTGCAGTTCCAGGTTTAGGGAAAAATGGTGTAAGCGTAGCTGTAGTAATATTTCGAGCCATCGGATCACCCCACTGCTTAAACCAAGTTTCAGACGCGGGTTGATTATCCACACCACCTGTGCCAAGGAGCATGGCATTCGGTTCGGCAGGTGCTTCGAGTGGGTAAATCGTCCCGTCCTGGGCCATAGAGCTGGAGGAAAAGACTAGTGAAAAGGCTAAAATGGCTTGGATTGAAGCGATTGTTTTAAAGTAAGTCATGGAGAATAGGTTTTGGGTTGGTGTATTGTTGGATTGAGCATATCTAAGTTCCTGTTTTGCTTTCCTCCATAAATTTTAGAGTGTGCTGGATTTTGGCACTATCTTGTTAGATTAATATCACTTAAGTTAAAACAGATTATTTTCTAAGACCTACGTTGTTGTGGAAATTTTTTAAGGATTTAAACCAGCGTTTCTTCAATACTCGAATCTTGGACTCTAATTCTCCTAAAGCGTTGCAAATTGGTTTGGATATAAAGGCGTTTTTTCAAACATCTAGTCCAACCCAAATTTGGGGATTGATCGAGAAAAGAGTGGATTAAGCCCAGAACGGACCTACTAGAAATAGCCTTGAATATTTATTCTATTTGTTTTACAAATATAAAAGTAATCCATTACATTTACAAAAGTAAATGTAATGGAAGCAGTATATGAAATCGAGCCTGCTAACCTGACGGGCAGGCATGACTCAAGAGCCACAAACTGGGATGCCCCGATAGCTCGGTGAGTGTAGGCGAGATTCCATGTGGCCTTTAAAAATCAAATTATAAACACATGAAATCAAGCATGACCCAAATCGACACACAGGGGTCTGATTTTAATGCATGCTAAGATTCCATGTGGCCTTTAAAAATCAAATTATAA
>CAYTXN010000133.1:0-8573 GCA_964441195.1 uncultured Limnohabitans sp. | reverse complement strand
TTTTGCGGATTTCCTTTCATATGCATTGCTATGTAGGGTACTTTCAGGCTTGCAATCATCGGAATCATGTCTTCATCCAAATTCCCAGCTGATATATCATTCACCATATCAGCACTAGCCAATACAGCTTCTTTTGCAACTTTTGAGCGAAAGGTATCTATGGAAAGGACTATCTCTGGGTATTCCTTTCGGATTACTTCTATAGCAGGAATGACTCTGTCAATTTCCTCTTGAATGGATATATCGATTGCTCCCGGTCTCGTACTATATCCACCTAAATCCAAAAAATCCGCTCCTTCCTCAATCATCTTTCCAGCTTTTGAAAGAATGTCTGCGGAATCAATTTTGACTCGACTACCCTCGAAAAAAGAATCGGGAGTAAGATTCAAAATCCCCATAATCCTCGGTTTTTCCAAGCTTACCAGCCTTCCCTTGATTAGAAGTGTATATTTTTGGGGAAATAATTTATCTTCGGTCGAAGAAGACGGACTTGATCCGAGTAGCATTAAACTAATTTATTTTGGAGACTAAAACCAATAGCGAATATAAGCAAGTAATCGCCCGATGTAAAGAATTGTTTCGAAAGAAAACCCTTGATTATGGGACAGCATGGCGGATTTTAAGGCTTTCTTCAATTACTGATCAAATCTTCATCAAAGCCCAGCGCATTCGGTCCATCCAGGAAAAAGGGAGTCAAAAAGTAAATGACCCGATTGTGGACGAATTTGTTGGGATCATCAATTATTGCCTCATTGCACTAATCCAAATCAGTCTGAAGGATGACGAGCGGATGGAAATTCCCTACACTGAGTTGGAGCCGATCTATGACCAATGGGCTGAGGCAACCAGAGGGTTATTGGAAAACAAAAATCATGATTACGGCGAAGCTTGGCGAGAAATGCGGGTAAGTTCGATCACGGATATTATCTTAATGAAGTTGCTCAGAGTTAAACAAATCGAGGATAATCAAGGAAAAACAATCGTTTCGGAAGGAATTGAAGCAAATTATCAAGACATGATCAACTATTCGGTTTTCTGCCTAATCAAACTGGGATATCACGAAATCGAGCCTGCCTGAGGTAGGCAGGCATGACTATATTCGACACACAGAGGGATGCCCCGAGCTATCGGGGAATCCATGCGAAGATTCCATGTTGCCATTAAAAAACAAATTATAAACAGATGAAATATTCGAAGGTAAAAATCCCCCTAGCCCCCTTTAAAAAGGGGGAATCTCGTCAATTCAACCTTCAGGCCTTCATTATTTAAGGGTACGTGCAAGATTGAGAGTACACACAAAAAAAAATTCAAACACATGAACAAACAATCGATACTTTGGATTCTCCGCATTTTGGTAGGAGGGCTTTTTATTTTTTCAGGTCTGATCAAAGTCAATGACCCGGTCGGAACAGCGATTAAGTTGGAGGAGTATTTTGATGTTTTCTCCAATGATATCGCAGGGTTTTTCTATTATTTCAAACCCTTCGCTTTGTATATCGGGGTGATCTTGGTCGTGGCTGAGGTGGTTTTGGGCGTTATGTTGATCATTGGAGTCAAGTTGAAGCAAACCGTGATAGCCATTGGGTTGATGATCCTTTTCTTCACATTTCTGACTTTCTTTTCCGCATATTTCAACAAAGTGACGGATTGTGGATGTTTTGGAGATGCGATCAAGCTGACACCTTGGGAATCTTTTTACAAGGATGTGATTCTTTTGATCATGATTTCATTTCTGTTCTTTTTCAGAAAAGATCTTCCCGAGGAAACTCCAAAATGGGCAAGCGTGACAGCAATCGTAACTTTAGTTCTTTCGCTGGGAATAGCTTATTGGGCGATTCAGAATTTGCCGTTTATTGACTTCAGAGCCTATAAAAATGGAGTCAGTATTCCGACTAACATGCAGCCATCCGAGCAACTTCAATATAAATACATCATGAAAAAAGGAGGGGAGACCTTCACCTTTGATCAGTATCCAGCTGAAGAAGGGTATGAGTTTGTGGAGATGGTGTTGCAAAATCCGGATGCACTCCCCAAAATTTCAGATTTTGCGGCTTGGAATGCCGAAGGAGATCAATCTGAGTTTCTTTTTGCAGGAAACAAAGTGATCATTCTAAGCAGCAATATGAGTAAAATGAGTGAAGCTAATCTGGATGAGTTGAATGCTTTGGTCAAAGCAATGGAAGGAGTACCTGTGGATGTGGTCTTTATGGCTGCTGCTACTCAGGAAGAAATAGATACTTTTCTTTCCAAAAATAACTGGAGTGTGATTGGGCTTCAAGCAGATGCAACTGTCGTCAAGACGATCATGCGAGCCAATCCTGGAGTCATGATTTTAAAGGATGGAGTAGTCATGGAAAAATATCATCACAACAATACTCCAGATGCGACAGACGTATTGGACTTTTTCCTATGAGCAAATCGCTGAAAGTTGTACTCGTTGGCTTGCCTGGCAGTGGTAAAAGTACCTTTGGACGCCAACTTGCGCATGAACTTAGATTTCCCTATTTGGACTTGGATTACCAAATTGAGGAGAAATCTCATTTGAAAATACCTGAGATTTTTTCAATGCATGGAGAAGGGAAGTTTAGAGAGCTGGAAACTGAAATGCTCTCGGAATTACTCGATCGAGACACATCATTTGTCTTGGCCACTGGAGGTGGTGCTCCCTGCTTCAATGACAACATGGATTTGATCAATGAAAAATCGGTTTCCGTCTACCTCGATGTGCCTTTGGATACGATTTCGGAAAGACTAAGGGTCTCCAAAGTTCAGAATCGGCCCATGTTTTTGAATTTGGATCAGGGAGAAATTACTTTGAAGCTTAAAAGTCTTCTTGCGCAGCGCGAGTTTTTTTATAATCAGGCAAAAATAAAATTAAGCGGAGATGATTTTTCCGCTCAACTTTTGATGTATGAGTTAATTCATCAGCTTAAAAATTAATTTATTGGTCTAAGTCCTCTTGGTATGGTCGGTTCTCTTTTGGTACAAAAACCACCGGGATTTTCGATTTCAACTGAGCGCATTAGATTATGAATTATCCCAAATAACCCCAAAATGAGGATTCCTTTCAAATTTTACATTTTGAAGACTTCTCATGGTTCTCTAGAGTATTTGAATGAAATAGCTCAGAACCCTTCCATTCTACCTTGCAAAACCTCCTAAATCGGCTTGTCAGTTCGCATGCCTTTATTCGATAGTTGGGGAATTTTTTCCTGAATTTCCGGAAAAAAACAGAACCAAAGTACCTGTCTAAAAATCTCCATTTTCATCTTATGATGAAGGTTTAATCTCTTGTAGATAATGATCTTATGCGCCAGAAAAGTAACAATGAATATTAGTTTAATTTAGCGTACCTTCAATTACCCGCATTTTCAATTCAAATAATTGATTTAAGGAATAGATTTCCTTGAGGATAGTAAAAAGAGTGAGGCTTTGGTGGTATTAAGCAAGTGTATTTAGTTTGGCTTTTGCGTCAATTCAACAAAAATGAACATTCAGAACTTCAAACGATCAACCTCATGTTAAAAGACGGACAAGATAATACAGAAGACACTTTTATAATTGCCATTGGAGCTTCCGCAGGAGGGATGGAGGCAATCCATTTACTTTTTGATCATACTCCTGAGGATGGGGTTGCCTATATCATCATCCAGCATCTCTCTCCGGATCATAAAAGCTTCATGGCAGAACTCCTCGAGAAGCACAGCAAACTGCAAATATACATTGCCGAGGACGGGATGTTTGTGGAGCCAAATCATGTTTATCTGATGCCTCAGGGGAAAAACATGACCATTCGGAACAGAATATTGTACCTGACGGATATCAAAGCTATGCAGCCTAATAAGGCCATTGACATTTTTTTAGATTCTTTGGCAGAAAGTCATGGGGATAAAAGTATAGCTGTTATCCTTTCGGGAACCGGTTCGGATGGTACCAAAGGAATAGCCGCTATCAAAAAAAACGGGGGATTCGTGATCGTTCAAGACCCAGGAAGCGCAAAGTTTAACGGCATGCCAACTAGCGCCATTGCATCGGGAAATGTGGACGTGATCCTTTCTCCTGATTTGATTCCTGAAGAAATCATCACACATCTCAAGCGGGATTTACTAGAAAGTAATTATTCCTCTCAATTGACCGAGTATACAGAAGCCACTTTGGTGGAAATTTTAAATTTGATACAGAAACATACTCCTTTGGATTTTTCCGATTATAAACGCCCTACGATAATCAGGAGAATTGTTTTGAGAATGGCTAAAAATAAGATTTCCTCCTTGAAGGATTATGTAAATTTTTTGGAATCCAATCCGGATGAAATTTCCACCCTAGCCGATGAATTCCTGATCAGCGTCACCCAGTTTTTCAGAGATCAGGAAGCTTTTGAGGTTTTAAAGGAAAAAGTCATTCCTGAAATAATTGAAAACAAACTGCAGGTAGATACGCTGAAAGTGTGGGTAGTAGGATGTGCGACTGGTGAAGAAGCATATTCAATTGCCATTCTCATCGTGGAGACTCTCACCGAGCTGAAGAAAAACCTCGAGGTGAAGATTTTCGCAAGTGATATTGACAAATCAGCCCTCCTTCATGCCTCCAAAGGAGTATATCCGGAGAGTATCATTAAAGATGTTTCAAAAGAAAGGTTGGACAAGTTTTTTATCAAGCAGGGTGATAATTATAAGGTAAGGGAAAACATCAGGAAGATGCTCATTTTCGCTGACCATGATATTGTCAAACAGCCACCGTATGGCAAAATAGATTTTATAAGTTGTAGGAATCTCCTCATCTACATTAACCCAATTTTGCAGAAGAAAATCCTTACTTCACTTCATTTCTGCCTTAATTTGGGAGGTTATTTATTCTTAGGTCCCAGCGAAAGCTTGGGTGAGTTGAGGAAGTCTTTCATCGAAGTCCATAAAAAGTGGAGAATTTTTAAAAGCATCGAGGTAGTCCGGAATTTTAGAGATACCACCTATAGTACTCCGGGTTTGGATAGACAGATGGTAAATCTGAACCAGAATGTAACACCAGAAAAAAGAGCTGAACAAGGCAACCTTAACCAGCTTTTCAATCGATCACTTCTTGAAATATCCGGTTATGAGGCCGCTTTTTGGGTAAATTCTGATTTTAAGATTTTGCAGACATTTGGAAACTTTGAAAAATATCTTCTTCCTAAGATCTTTAATTTCAATCTGCTGGAGATGCTACCGGAGGAACTTTCCATCGCCACATCTACTACGATTCGTTCTGCAGAAAAAAAGCAAAAAGATGCCGCAGTTCAGAAAGTAAGGTTTAAAAGAGACGGTAAGATTCATTCGGTCAATGTTTTTGTTAAACCCTTTTCGCCTGAAAATAACGCATCAGAACCCATAGTGTTGGTATTATTCAGTGACAATGTCGCCCAAACGAGTTCTGATAAAGAAATCTTCGGTATGGAAGCTCACACTTCCCGCCATCTTGATGATTTGAAGGACGAGTTGGCTGCAACTAAGGAAAAACTGAATGATGCCAAAAATGCCTTGGACTTATCGAATGACAACATCTCTTCTTACAATGAAGAACTTATCTCCAGTAATGAGGAGATGCAAAGTGTCAATGAGGAGCTACAATCAGTAAATGAAGAATTGCAAACGGTAAACACCGAATATCAGCTAAAAATCAAAGAATTAGCTGATCTGAATGATGACTTGAATAACTATTTCAAATCGACCATTAACGCCCAACTCTATGTGGATAAAAATTTCATGCTGAGAAAATTTACTCCCTCTGCCATCAACCAGATTAATCTCAAAGACAGCGATATCGGTAGAAGATTAAGCGATATTTCTACGAATATTCGTTTTTCAACTTTGATGGATGATATAGGCAAAGTAATCAGTTCGGCCTGTACCATTGAAAAAGAGGTACAAACGCTGGATGGCCGATGGTATCAGATGATGGGGATACCTTATATAAAACAACACGAAAATCAACAGGATGGGGTAATTATCACGTTCAATGATATTACCGAAATAAAAAAATTGCTGGGTAAATTGTCACGGATCAATGCAGATCATGATACCTTCATCTATGCCGTCTCCCATGATCTGAGAGGGCCCATGACCAATCTTTTTATAATAACCTCTATGCTAAAAGAAACGGTTGATCTCCAGTCAGATGATCCTATCTACAAAGAGGTGAGAGAGCATGTTATATTGATTGATCGGTCCATTTGCAATATCAACACTATAATTAATGAACTGTCGGATATCGCTAAAATTGAGGGAGACATTGATATTAAAGAGGCTGTAAATATCGAGGACCTGCTTGCGGAAGTTGAATTATCGTTGAAAGATAAACTTGTGAATTCAAGAGCCAAGATTAACTATGATATTAAAGAACCCATCATTGAATTTTCAAAAAAGAACCTAAGAAGTATCATTTATAACATTTTAAGTAATGCCATTAAATATAGATCTCCGGATCGTACTCCCGTGGTAACGATTAGCACTAAGAAATCCGGGGAATTCACGGTACTCTCTATTCAGGATAATGGACTGGGAATCTCTGATGATCAGCAAAAAAATATCTTTGGAGCTTTCCGACGAGCGCATGGGCATGTGGAAGGTACAGGGATTGGCTTGTATTTGGTGAAAAAAACGGTCACCAATGCAGGTGGTGATATTGAGTTGGAAAGCGAAGAAGGTAAAGGCTCAACATTCAAAGTTTATTTTAAAAATGAATAGACCCTTTGATTGGGCAAGAATCAGGCCTTGGTACCAATTCAATTGTTACCATTAACCATTAACTTTTCATTCCAAGCTGCATTTCGTTATTAAGGCGTTACTGCTATTTTTTAAAATTTGGATCATTTAGTGTTTCAATAATCGGCATCACAATCCCCAACAAATCGGTATTTTTTTACCCTTATTGCTTAATTTTTTTTTGATATAAATGATTAATCATGCCCTCATTGATTTAGAACAATGTTTTTTCACTGGGTATTACTATTGCTTTTAGTAAATGGGATATGTAATCACTTAAATTACTTAAGGTATTTAGAGTCACATCTAGTCGCTGATGCTAATTTATTTTATGATTAATCATTGTGAACAGGTACTTGTCGAATTCTACAGATTAAATCGGGATTGGTAGTAAACTCAGCGATCCCTTCTAACTATATAATCAATTAAATACAATAAAATGAAAACTCTACAAAAAATCATCGGGCTAATTGCCCTTACTGCAATATTTGCATCATGTCAAACTCCAAAACAAGTGCTTTCAAAATCAGATTCAAGAATTGAGATTATGAATGACATCGCTAAAGACCATGATATGTCAAAAGAAATGATGGAAGCCATCATGACTGGTGATCATGGTAAAATGCTGATGCATGAAAGAATGAATGCCATGATAGAGGATAAGAGTATGATGAAGAAAATGATGAAAGATGATCCGGAAATGTCAAAACGTATGATGTCAACTATGATGGATAATGCTAAATCTGACACCACGATGATGTCACAAATGTGTAAGTCCATGATGGATAATCCACAGATGATGGAAATGATGCAGAAGATGAAAGAAAAGGATGCAAACAAATAAAAGTTCTATTTTTAGCTAGTGATGATAGCCAGTTTATTACAGCTACCATTCAAGTACTTGATGGCGGAATAAATATCATTAAAACTCATTTTGCTGAAAATATATAATAATCAGTGAATGTAGCGTTTAAATTAATATAGAGTTTTCTTTAATATTTAGATAAATAATTATTAAATTTTATAGCTAAATAAATAAATTTTGTAATCCATAAATTCTTGATGGGATTACATTTTCACCTTGTGAAAACTCATTCACAATTAAACCCAAAGTAAAATGAAAGATTTGAAAAGTTGTATTGATGCATGTTTAGCGTGTTTGGTATCGTGTGAAAGATGTATTGTTGATTGTATTAAATCCGGGAATCAGGATTGTATTACTATATGTCGCGACTGTGCGGACATCTGTGCACTATGCGCTCGATTTGATGCAAGAGGTTCTGCATACAGCAGAGAACTACATGAATTATGTGCAAAAATCTGCAGGGCGTGTTCGGAAGAATGCGAGAAACACGCTTCTCACCATGATAGCTGCAAGGAATGTGCTGAGGCTTGTAGAAAATGTGCTGAAATATGTGAGGAGCTTGCTACCCAAACATCATAATTTTATTTTGTAAGTAGATGGGGTGGCACATGAAAAGCAATTACTTTTAAATTGGGTTCATTGAAATTTCCATGAGGTGGAATTATGCTTCAGGAAAGTATTGTGACTGACTGCCCCAACTGTTCACCTAAGAAAATTGACAAATAGATGACAATTAAGAAAATAAAGGATGAGCTGAATTATGCTAGTAGTCCTGTAGCAAAGTCACTCCACCATGGTATAGGTTTCAAAGTTCTTATCATGGGGTTCAAAAAAGGTATGATTTTGACTGAACATAAAGCCCACCTGAGGTCAAAATTAACTGTATTGGAAGGTGCCGTCATTTACAAAGAAGAAAGCCGAGTTGTTGACCTTCGCCAGTATGATGAAGTGGAAATTCCAATTGAAATAAC
>CAYTXN010000132.1:0-8574 GCA_964441195.1 uncultured Limnohabitans sp. | reverse complement strand
TTCAATTCAAAACCAAAATCGCCGTATTCAATGCCGTAGCAAAAGTCACCCAAAGCAAATAGGGCACCATCAGTCCTGAAACGATTTGACTAACTTTTTTAAACTGAATAATACAAAGTAGGATCGCCACCCAAAGCGGAACTATAACCATTAGCCCAAGTACCGGAGATTGTAACCCAAAAAAAGCCGGAGACCAAAGTGCATTCAAAATCAGTTGAATCGCATATAATTTGAGCAGTGCTTTTTTTTGAGGATGGTCACTTTTCCATATCAGGTAACAAGCGATTCCCATCAGCACATAAAGCAAAGTCCAAACCGGTCCAAAAAGCCAACTCGGCGGATTCCAACTGGGTTTGACTAGCGTCGGAAACCAAGTTTGTACCGAAGAAAAAGTGAAAAACGCACCCAAACCTCCCGCAAGCTGTGGTAAGCCTAGACTAATAATTAACTTGAGATAGTTTGGCATCATCAGATGGTTTCAAGGAGGGTCCTAAATGCAATGGCTTTGTCTTTGTAACGCTCCTGCGTTTTGGCCCGCAGACCTGCTGCATGCTTGCTTTCATACTCCATCATCATCTTTAGATTTTCTGTGAAGTATTGAATGCAATAATTGGTGGAACCGTCGTCTGTGTCATGAATCAGCCTAAAGAACTTATGCTCATGGAATATCCCCGTTTCCAAAACCTCTGGGATGTGGGTAGTTTTCATCCAAGCTATAAAATCCTGCTCGATGTCAGGAGATACGTTTATCGTAATATTGTAGAGGATCATAATGAGTGCGTTGGGTTTTATTTACTTTTGTGGCTAACAAAGATGAGATTGTAAAGTTAAAAATCTCGAATCGAAACGCCGCCTACCTTTTTAAATATGCAAATAGATGACCCAACCAGTGGGAAACTTCAGGTTTCAAGGTTAACAATCGCCAAAATAATTATCGTTGCTCTTCACCTTGTAGGAATTATCGGCCTTAGTCTTCCTGAGTACCAGGATTTGTTTTTGAAACTGACGCCCGCGCAGCTATTGTCATCTCTAATTCTGATTTTAGTCTTTCATAGAGGCTGGAATGATGCTTTTCCAATTTTTGCGGCTGCAGCATTTTGGATTGGATTTGGATCAGAGATTATCGGCATTCATACGGGCTATTTATATGGTGACTATGTCTACGGACCTACTTTGGGGCCAAAGCTTTGGGACGTTCCAATTATCATTGGAGTCAATTGGTTCATTTTAGCATACCTCACCGGTGTACTTTTTCATAAAGTGCCCAATGATTATTACGCAGCTCTTCTTGGTGCCATTGCGATGACTTCATTGGATTACATTATTGAACCCGTTGCAGTTGCCTTGGATTTTTGGGCATGGAAATTTGACATCATCCCTCCTACCAATTATTTAGGATGGATAGGTGTTTCATTTCTTATTCAATTGATTTATCGAAAGGCAAATTTCGAAAAGGCTAATCCCATCGCTTCATTTCTATTGATGGCTCTTATCCTTTTCTTTGCTGTTTTAAACTTCACTTTGGATGTTTAACCAAATTTAATTCTAGTCAGTTTATCGATTTTCCTAACATATATCGCAGATTTGAATTTATTATCTAACAAAATTTTCTAAATCAAGTTGTTTCGATAATGATCACGGCAATAGTATTTATAGTAACAGGCTTTGCTGCCATGGAAATTTCAGGTTGGTTCATCCACAAATACCTGATGCATGGGCCACTTTGGATGATTCATAAAACACATCATCAACCATCGAAGACTTTCTTCGAGATGAATGATTTGTTTTCCGTTTTATTCGGAAGTATTGCTTTGGTCTTGATTTTCAAAGGAGTTGACAGCTTGGACTACAGGTTTTGGATGGGTGTAGGAATCAGCCTTTATGGTGTACTGTACTTTATTCTACATGATGTTCTTGTACACCGAAGATTAAAATGGTTTGACAGGCCTAAAAATGGATTCCTTAAGGGAATTTTTAAAGCTCATCAGGCTCATCATCGAACCAATCAAAAAGAGGATGCGATTTCCTTTGGACTGTTTGTAGTACCCAAAAAATTCTTTAAAAACGAGGAAAATTGAGCACATATTCAATAAAAGATCTGGAACAGCTGTCTGGCATTAAAGCCCATACCCTCCGTATTTGGGAACAACGCTATAATCTTTTGAACCCGAAGCGGACAGATACCAACATTAGGTTCTATGATGATGATGACCTCAAACTCATCCTCAATGTCGCCCTACTTAATGACAATGGGTACAAAATCAGCAAAATAGCATCTATGGATCCGGAAGAGATGCGAGCTGAGGTAATGAAGCTCACAGATCGAACCTTAACCCATGATGATCAAATTCATGCGCTTACTATCTGCATGATAGAAATGGACGAAGAGCGTTTTGACAAGGTGCTTTCTACCAACATTCTGAAGCTGGGCTTCGAGCAAACCATGATGAATATTGTCTATCCATTCATGTCCAAAATTGGCGTGCTTTGGCAGACAGGTGCGATCAATCCTGCTCATGAGCATTTTATTTCAAATCTTGTTCGCCAAAAACTGATCGTAGCAATCGACGGACAGGTCCCTTCTGGAGTTGGTAAAAAATTCTTATTGTTTCTTCCAGAAGGAGAACTTCATGAGATATCTCTCCTTTTTGCCTCCTATCTGATAAAGAGTAAAGGAAATAAAGTCGTCTATCTGGGTCAAAATACCCCTCACGAGGATCTGATGACAGTGTATAAAATTCACGAACCTGACTATATGCTGGCGGTGATTACCACTTCACCCTCTTCTGAATTTGCTCAAGAGTATTTGAATAAGCTTTCTGCAGATTTTCCAAAACCCCAGATTTTGGTCACTGGTTATCAAGTAATCGGACAGGATTTTGTAATGCCTCCCAATGTCAAGTTGATGAACTACATTCGAGACATCAAAGAACTCCTTGATGAAGTAAATTTGGTGTCAGAGGAAAAATAGTTTAATAGAATAAACAATATCTTAAACAAAGGCGTCTTTCGAAAAAGACGCCTTTTTTCATTCCAAGGGGCACAAAAATCATAAAATTGAAGTTATTGATATTTTTTGTGGAATCTTTTTGAAAAATAATTCTACATTTTGTTTGCATTTTGTTTAATCATTACTAGATTTGATTCAACAAAAACAAACAGCCATGACGACATTAGAATTTAGCTACTCACTCAACAAGCTTTCAAGCTCGTTAAAGCCTTTTGCCATGAAGTTGACTAGAGACGTGGACGATGCAAATGATCTGTTGCAAGACACAATGGTGAAAGCCTTTACTAACAAGGACAAATTTGCGGAGGGGACTAACCTTAAGGCATGGCTTTACACGATTATGAAAAACACCTTCATCACCAACTATCAGCGAATGGTGAGAAGAGGAACTTTTGTAGATACTACAGATAATCTTCACTACATCAATTCAAGTGATTCTTTGATCGAAAATGGCGTTTTCGGAAACTTTACCATGGATGATATTAATGAAGCAATCGATAAATTGGATGATGTTTACAAAACACCATTCATGATGCACTTCCGAGGATTCAAGTATCACGAAATCGCAGATAAGCTTCAAATTCCAATTGGAACTGTAAAAAATCGGATTCATATTGCTCGTAAACTCCTCAAGGAAGACTTGATGGTATATAAGCATAAAAATTAATTCAATGCCAAATAAACATGTGGTGGTAATTGGGTCCGGCTTTGCTGGACTTTCAGCGGCCACACATCTCGCAAGTAATACAAGTTGTTCAGTTACCCTTATTGAAAAAAATGATTCCCCAGGTGGTCGAGCCAGAAAGTTCGAACACCAGGGGTTTGTTTTTGATATGGGTCCTAGTTGGTATTGGATGCCGGATGTTTTCGAAGATTACTTTGCCCAGTTCGGAAAAAAGGTGTCTGACTACTATGATCTCCTTCGTCTTGATCCATCCTACGCTGTGGTCTATGGTGAAAAAGATGTCTTGGACATTCCAGCGGATCTAGGAGAATTCAAAAAAATGCTCGACGGCATTGAACCGGGTGCAGGAATCCAACTCGATAAATTTTTAGCTCAAGCAAAGTATAAATATCAAGTCGGGATTCATGATTTGGTAAAAAGGCCAAGTAGGTCACTTCTTGAATTTGCTTCGCCAAGTTTACTCGTGGATATGATTCGAATGGACATCTTCCAATCCATGTCCAAACATGTTCGGAAGTTTTTTTCCCATGAAAAAATTATCCGACTGATGGAGTTTCCGGTTCTTTTCCTTGGTGAAACAGCCGAAAATATTCCAGCGCTCTACAGCTTGATGAACTACGCAGATATCGCTTTGGGAACTTGGTATCCCAAAAAAGGAATGCATGAAATCATTAAGGGAATGGTGACTCTGGCTGAAGAAAAAGGGGTGAAAATCCGTTATTCGGCTGAAGTAGAAAAAATTGAAATTGACAATGGATTGGCAAAGAGTCTTCGATTGAAATCTGGAGAAATAATTCAAGCCGACATCATAGTGGCAGGCGCAGACTACCATCATGTTGACAAGCATTTGCTGGACCCTAAATACAGCAATTACTCAGAGGAATATTGGAATAAGCGTGTGATGGCACCTTCCAGCTTACTTTTCTATACGGGAATAAATAAGCGCCTAAAAAATCTCCGTCATCATAACCTTTTCTTCGACGAGCCACTCGGACCTCATGCCGATGCGATTTACACCAATCCCCGATGGCCGGAAAAGCCACTTTTCTATGCATCAGTTCCTTCGATTACTGACCCAACCGTGGCTCCGGAAGGAATGGAAAACCTGTTTCTTTTAATTCCTCTGGCCCCCGATTTGGAGGACTCCGAGGAGATGCGAGAGAAATATTACAATATCATCATGGACCGCTTGGAAAAAATCACGGGGCAGGAAATCCGGTCACACGTGATCTACAAACGTTCTTATGCACACAGCGATTTCAAGGCTGATTATCATGCTTTCAAGGGCAATGCCTATGGGTTGGCGAATACGCTACTTCAAACCGCTATTTTAAAGCCTAGCTTGAAAAACAAAAAGGTGTCAAATTTGTATTATACAGGTCAATTGACTGTTCCGGGACCTGGAGTTCCGCCGTCTTTGATTTCAGGAGGGGTTGTGGCGAGAGAAGTGATGAAAGAAAACAATTTGTAGACAAAATGGTATATTACTGCAATGGACGCAATTGCGCTTTTTGACCAAACTACCCTGGAATGTAGTCGCTTAATTACGCAGCGCTACAGTACCAGTTTTACGCTGGGGATCAAAACCCTGGATAAAAAGCTTCACCTGCCGATCTATGCCATTTATGGATTTGTCCGCTATGCTGACGAAATTGTCGACACCTTCCACAATCAGGACAAACAGGCGCTTTTAGAAAGGTTCAAAAAAGATACGTATGAAGCGATCGAATCTGGGATTTCTCTAAATCCTGTCCTTCACGCTTTCCAGCTAATTGTCAATAAATTTAAAATTGATCTGGATCTGATCGAGGCTTTCCTTCACAGCATGGAAATGGATCTTGATTTCAAAACATACAACGATTCAAAATACCACGAATACATCTATGGATCAGCAGAAGTAGTAGGTTTGATGTGCCTCAAGGTTTTCTGCGAAGGAGATCAGGTGATGTATCAGAAACTTCGAGAACCAGCTTGCAAGCTTGGGGCAGCTTTCCAAAAAGTAAATTTCTTACGTGATATAAAGAGCGATTTCGAGGAGCGGGGAAGAGTCTATTTCCCTGGTGTTGATTTCAATCATTTTGACAAAACGGTAAAAACTCTAATCGAAGAGGACATTCAAAAAGACTTTGATGACTCGCTAATTGGAATTGAGCAGCTCCCGAAAAGTGCAAAACTAGGTGTGAAAGTCGCTTATCTTTATTATCAAAAGCTCTTCGATAAAATTAAGGGTCTACCAGCTGAAACAATCACTCAAAAGCGAATCCGAATCCCAAACTCTCAAAAAATCTCTCTCTTGGTTGGGACTTATTTCGAATCCAAACTTGGACTAACCTAATGGAAAAGTACCTCTACTTAGGCGTTAACATTTTTGCTATCTCGTATCCTCTTGCGCGATCATTCGAAAATAGAATTAAATATTCATCAAGTTGGTATGCCCTGTTTCCTGCGATTGCAATAACAGGAGCTTTCTTTCTGATTTGGGATCATTGGTTTACCCAAATGGGCGTATGGGAATTCAATCCGACCTACATTTTGGGCATCTACTTTTTCGATCTTCCGCTGGAGGAATGGCTTTTCTTTCTTACCGTTCCTTTCGCTTGCGTCTTCATATATGAGGTTTTAATTTACTTTTTCCCAAAGGACTATTTTCTTCCGTTTGCTAAACCTTTTGTCTATGTAATGATTCCTTTTCTTATTGGATTGGGACTACTTCATCTGGATAAATGGTATACTTCCGTCAATTTTCTAGTCGGGGCAATAGTTCTTCTGGTTCACTTTCTGATTTTCAATGATAAATATTTAGGAAGGTTCCTTTTCGCCTATCTCGTGCACTTGATTCCATTAATGCTTTGCAATGGGGTCCTCACTGGAGGCATAACTGAGGAACCAGTCGTTATTTATAACAATGCAGAGAACCTTGGAATTCGAATTTGGACAGTTCCAATTGAGGACACTATTTATTCTATGACACTCTTTCTCATGAATATCAGTATCTTCGAAGGTATTCGAAGCCGAAAAAACAATTCCAGTTCCAAGAAGTTAATAAGGCTATGAAAAATCTCCAGGTTCAAATCGACGATCACTCAGGATTCTGCTTCGGTGTAGTCTATGCCATAGAAATGGCTGAAGAAATTCTGGAGGAGCAAGGTTACCTCTATTGTTTGGGAGATATTGTGCACAATGACGAAGAAGTCAACCGTCTCACTCGAAAGGGTCTCAAAATTATTGACCATGAGGAGCTTCATGGACTAAACAACGAAAAAGTCTTGATCCGAGCCCATGGTGAACCCCCTTCCACCTACGAATTGGCGATCAATAACAACCTGACTTTGATCGATGCGAGTTGCCCTGTGGTTCTAAAGCTTCAGAATCGAATCAAAAACTCATTCGACAAAGACGAAACGATCTACATCTATGGCAAGCATGGACATGCTGAAGTAATCGGACTATTGGGTCAGACAAATAATAAAGCAGTGGTTTTTCAGGATATCACTGAATTGGATATTCCAAGCTTACCCAAAAGCATCACACTTTACAGCCAGACAACCAAAAGCACTGATAAATTCTACGAAATCAATGAGATTTTGAGGCAAAACGGAATTACTGTCAACACCAATGACACCATTTGCCGCCAAGTCTCTAACAGGGATAAGGAACTTAGGGATTTTGCTGAAAAATTTGATAAAATCGTCTTTGTGAGCGGAACCAAATCTTCCAACGGAAAGGTTCTATACAACGTCTGCAAAAGCAAAAACGAAAACACTTACTTCGTTTCAAATCCAGATCAAATTGACAATACTTGGTTCAATGTCAACGATTCTGTCGGAATTTGCGGCGCGACATCTACCCCAATGTGGCTCATGGAGCAAGTAAAAGAACGAATTCTCAACCTTTGATTTAACCGATTCAGCCATGAATCCGGCAACAACCATTATTTCCAAATCCATAGACCCAAAAGGTCTTTTAATCGGATGGGGGATAATAGCACTTTGGGCAATATCTCTCTTTTTTTTGCTACAGGTTAATATCAACTGGTCAAACCCTCTGACTTACCTTGGAATTCTCATTCAGATGCATCTCTACACAGGGCTGTTCATTACTGCTCATGATGCGATGCATGGAATTGTATCTTCGAATAAAAAGTGGAATAAAATAACGGGGTGGACCGCAGCACTGCTTTTTTCCTACAATTTCTATTGGAAGCTTTTCCCAAAACATCACGAGCATCATCGCTACGTGGCCACTGACAAAGATCCTGATTATCACCCTTCGGGAAAATTTTTTGTCTGGTATTTCAGCTTTATCAAGCAATACGTTACCATTTGGCAGATTCTTTTGATGGCTGTGACTTTCAATATTCTAAAGCTTTTCCTACCAACTGAAAATCTGATTGTCTTTTGGATGGCTCCAGCAATCTTGTCGACGTTACAACTTTTTTTCTTTGGCACTTATCTTCCGCATATGGGAGAAAGTGACAACAAACACCATTCAACATCGCAGTCCAAAAATCACATTTGGGCGTTTATCAGTTGCTATTTTTTTGGATATCATTACGAGCATCATGACTCACCTGGCACTCCATGGTGGAGACTTTGGAGAGTAAAAGAGAAACAAACAGCAGAGATTCGTTGATTTTTGTCAAAATTCTGTCATATCTGAAACTTTATGACAGAATTTTGATTTTAGCTTTAAACTTCGTCCAAATGAAAATTAAGCTGACCTTTTTGGTCTTTTTTATCCTCTCCATTCCAGCTTTTTCTCAGGGTATTATTCGTGGTAAAGTCACCAATCCTGTCAATAATCAACCGGTAGCTTTTGCCAATATTTTGGTATTAAATACTGATTTTGGAGCGATCACGGATGAAAATGGAAACTATGA
>CAYTXN010000131.1:0-8599 GCA_964441195.1 uncultured Limnohabitans sp. | reverse complement strand
TAACCGAAGGTCTCGGTGCAGGTGCAAATCCTGAGCAAGGCCGAAATGCAGCCTTGGAATCTCAGGATGAAATCCGCGAACTGTTGGCTGATAATACCAAAATGGTATTTATCACGGCAGGAATGGGTGGAGGAACAGGCACAGGAGCCGCTCCCGTTGTTGCCAAAATTGCTAAAGATCTCAATATCCTGACTGTGGGCATAGTGACTGCTCCGTTCATGTTTGAGGGAAAGAAGAAAATGGCAGTAGCTCAAGCTGGAATTGAATCCTTGAGAGAAAACTGTGACACCGTGCTAGTCATTCTCAATGATAAATTGAGAGAGATCTATGGAAATCTTGCCATCCGTACAGCTTTCAGCAAAGCAGACGATATCCTTACTACCGCTGCAAAATCAATCGCTGAAATCATCACCATCCATCAGGATGTGAACGTTGACTTTGAAGACGTGAAGACCGTAATGAAAGAAGCTGGTGCTGCAGTGATGGGATCTTCTACTGAGGAAGGCGAAGGACGTGCTATCCGTGCTGCGGGTGCCGCGATTTCTTCTCCATTGCTCAACAATGTGGATATCAAAGGTGCTCAGAAAATCCTCCTTTCCATCATGTCTGGCGAAGACGAGGAACTTTCAATGGACGAACTCAGCGAAATCACTGAATACATTCAGGAGAAAGCTGGGGATAATGCTGAGGTTATTTTTGGTCAGGGTATCGATCCAGAGCTTGGCAAAGCAATCCGCGTAACTGTCATCGCAACAGGGTTTGAAATGGATAAACTTGATAAGCAAAGGAACAAAGAGATTTCAACTTCAGTATCAGCTTTTGCAAATCCAGTAGCAAATGCACCTGTCGCAAGCACTCCGGTAGCAAATCCTGAAAACCTTAAGACGGTAATCAATCTTGATTCAGGCAAAAGTCAAAAAGTAAAAGAAGAGCCGATTTCAGGTGGTTCTACATTTACCTTTAACCTACCAAAAGTACCTGCGGCTGCGCCAATGAAGCCGATTGAGGATGATAAGGAGGAGTTTGTTTTTCACGTGAATCCTATTCATGAAGAACAAACTGAATCGAATCATGAAGCTGAGAAAGCTGAAAAGATTGTATTCAAATTGGAAGATGAGTCCGAGAAGAAATCCGAGGTTATGCCTCAGGAATCAGAACCAGTTCCACAGCTTTTTGCAAATGATTACTATGAACAAATGAAGCAAAAGGCCATTCAGCGTGCGCATGAGCGATTTGAGAAGCTGAAAGGAAACAGAGCTTTCAACCCAAGTCCTGAGGAATTGAAGGAGAAGATGAACGTGCCAGCTTATCAGCGTAAAAACGTGGTTTTGAATGAACCGCAGCATAGTTCAGAGTCTGAAACCAGCAAGTACAATCTAAGTGACGAGAATGAAATTCTCGGAAACAACAGATTCTTGCATGATAATGTGGACTAAGTCCTAAAATTCAAGCAGCATGTCTGCCTGGGTTTGCAGAAGTTCTACATACAACCTGTTGGTGAGCAGGTTATCTGACATATTTTGCTCGATTTTAGCAAGCTTTGGCTTGAGAGCAAGAACATGCATACCCAGATAATGGAAGATGTCGGTGAGGTGGCTCAAAGCGATGCCACCCCCGCCTATTCCAGATGAAATCCCCACTAGGGCACATTTTTTATTTCGAAAGGTATTCGGGTAAGTCATACCATCGATGAAGGATTTAAGAATACCGGGAAAAGAACCATTGTACTCAGGCACAATGAAAACAAATTTAGTCCCGGCTTTTACCCGGTCGTGAAAGGCATTGTATCCTTCATTCCTACCATTATTTTCATAAAGAGCCGTAGCTATAAAGTCAGCAGGCAAATGTTCCAACTCTAGGATTTCTGAATCTGTACCTTTTTCTAGAAGGATAGATTGATATAATTCGGCAATTACTTTCGAAACTGAATTTTTTCGGTTGGTACCGACAATGATTTTAACCATATGGGTGTTTTTTCTGTTTTCTATACAAGCAAGTAGGGGTAAAAGTTCTAAGCCTGAACCAAAAACTTATCTTTGCGCGTAAATCAATAAAAAAAAATGGACTACCTCGATCAAATTCAAGAAGCTGTATCATTCATTCAAAAATTTCACACTGCAGAGGCTCCTGTGGGAATTATTTTAGGTACGGGCTTGGGAAATTTGGGGAATCAAATCGAAGTTGAGCTCGAAATTGATTACAAAGACATCCCCCATTTTCCGATTTCTACCGTGGAAAGCCATTCCGGGAAATTGATTTTTGGTACCCTGTCAGGGAAAAAAGTAGTTGCAATGAAAGGTCGATTCCACTACTACGAAGGGTATTCGATGAAGGAAGTGACTTTCCCGGTAAGGGTCATGAAAAAACTGGGAGTTAGCACTTTGCTGGTTTCCAATGCTTGCGGTGGGCTAAATCCTGCTCAGGAAGTTGGGGAAGTTATGATCATCACGGACCACATCAACTTATTTACTGAAAACCCGCTAAGAGGGAAAAATTACGACGAACTCGGTCCGAGATTTCCGGATATGAGTGATGCCTATTCTCATGACTTAATCGAAAAAGCTATGAAAATCGGTGTAAAGCATGGGATTAAACTTCACCAAGGAGTTTATGTTGGTGTAGAAGGACCAAACCTAGAAACCCCCGCTGAATACAAATACATGCGGATCATTGGAGGTGATGCTGTAGGAATGAGCACTGTGCCTGAGGTTTTGGTTGCTCGGCATTCAGGTATGCAAGTTTTTGGGATTTCGGCAATCACAGATTTAGGTGTGGAAGGTCGGATCCACAAAGTGGACATCGCATACGTTCTCGCTGCAGCGGCCAAGGCTGAGCCCATTATGAGCTTGGTTATGCGTGAGTTGGTGGCCCAGATTTAACGTTCCGGAAGCTGATCTATAGTTTCGACCAATTGCAGCATAAACGGTCTTATTTCTTCCGGCCATATTTCAGGGATTGTTCCGATTTGCCACCAAAGGATACCTTCTCGATTTTCAAATGCCAAATAGTAGCCTCCCTCTTCTGCACAATTGGGGCAGGCTATAAACTCGAGTCCTCTTGGCAACAGATAGGATTCCGGAAAGGCATTCCTCAGGTTTTGTGCCAGCAGAGCAAAATCCTCGTCCAATGGAGTGGACTTGTAAGTAATAATCGGAGAATCCCTAAAAGAATTCATGTCGTCCACGTACAATTTACCTTTGTCCAGTTTGTAAATCTGCATGCAGTTGCCTTCGCAGAACAGATTCCATTTGCCGAAAATAAAGGCATCAATTTCCGGGGATTCTTCTTCTTTACACCCGGCGAAAAGTGCCCAAATCAGTAGGAAGAACGATAACTTTTTCATTTTCTCAATTCATTTTTATTATTAAAAACGTACTGGAATTTTGATCGTTTATCAATTTGTAATACAATTTTTGGTAAAAAATAAGTTTCTTGGAAGGGATATGATGAGATTTTGCACAGGTCTGTTTTTCTTTTTTCTTTTTTCTTTTTTTTCTGGATTTTCTCAGACAGACTCATTGACTTTTTCCTTTGGGAAAAGCGATGGAAGTCACCCACCTTCATACATTTTAACTGGAAAAATTAGCTCAAAAGACAGCGGCAAGCCTATCGAAGGAGTCGGAGTTCACGTCGATGGTTTGTTTACAGGCGTGAGCACAGATCGGTTTGGAACGTATTACCTCACCATTGTACCCGGAGTTCATCGTGTTGCTTTTCGACATATTTCTAATATTCCGATTTTCACCAATATTTCCCTTTATGATAATGGAGTAGTCACTCTCCAAATGGTTGAAAAAAACTTTGAATTGGAAGGTGTGGTCGTCCTTTCCGATGAGCCAGATAGAAATGTCAGAAATCCAATAACTGGAGTTACCAAGTTGACCGCCACCGAGCTGAGGGCTATTCCTGCATTTCTTGGAGAAGCTGACATTTTTAAAGGACTCCAACTTTTACCAGGAGTCAGCTCAGTAGGGGAGGGCACATCAGGTATCAACGTCCGCGGAGCAAAAGCCGACCAAAATTTGCTGCTTATGAATGAGGTTTTGGTCTTGAGTTCTAATCACGCCTTAGGCTTCCTTTCAGGATTCAATACCGATGTGACGGAGAATTTTACACTGTATAAAGGAAATTTACCTTCAAATTTTGGAGGGAGAGCGGGATCTGCACTTAATATTCTCATGAGACCCGGAAGCAAAGAAAGTTGGCAAGGCTCGTTGGGAATCGGTACCTCGAATGGCAAGATACTTTTGGAAGGGCCTGTTCTGAAAGATAAAATCTCGGTGATTTTTGGTGGGCGACTTTCGAACGTTAATTGGCTACTTGATCAAGCACGCGATCTGGATATTCAAGCCAGCCGATTGAATTTCTATGACGGCTATTTGGGATTGAATTGGGATCTGGGAAAAGGCCATCTACTGGAAGCTAACACGCTGGTAACGGGAGACGATTTTCAGTTTTCTGACCAGTTTGGCTACGAATGGGCAAATAGGATCAATTCACTGAGATATAAAGGAATTCTTGGAGAAAATATTTCGCTGACCGCCCTTCTCGCTGACGGTAATTTTGATAATGCCTTCTTTGACCCCGAGGGAGTCGATGCAGCCAAAGTAGAAAATGGAATGCGCTATCAGCAAGGAAAAGTCTCGGCGACTTGGGCCAATGATAAACTGGCTCTCACCGGAGGTTTCGAGGGGATTTATTATAAAGGAAAGCCGGAGCGAATTTCTCCGTTTGATGAAACATCAGCGATTCAGGAAGAGCAAGTGGGGAAAGAGCAAGGAATGGAATATTCAGGTTTTCTTTCCTTGGAATATGAAATCAGCGAAAACACCGGATTTGTTGGTGGGCTGAGATATTCCGGTTATTCTCAAATGGGTCCTGATACCGTCTACCAATACAATCCCAGCGCACCGATCAGCGAAAGCGAAATCACCGGAGAAACTCCTTTTTCTTCAGGGAAAATCAAAACTTACTCAGGCTTTGAACCGAGATTTTCTATTCGGCAAAACCTCAATCCGACGCTTTCGGTCAAACTAAGTTATGCCAGACTATTTCAATATATTCAGTCCGTGTCCAATACTTTCGGACCGACACCGATAGATCTTTGGCAGCTCAGCACCACTTATATTCCACCCCAACGCTCGGATAACTTTTCTTTAGGAATATTTAAAAACACCAAAAACAACACCTGGGAATATTCTATCGATGCATTTTACAGGACAAGTGTAAATCAGGTCGAGTATCGGGATTTTGCACAGATTTTCTTGAATCCACACATGGAAACGGAGTTGGTTTTTGGAAAAGGGGAAGCTTATGGTGCAGAGTTTCTGATCAAGAAAAATATCGGAGTTGTGACTGGTTGGCTGGCGTATACCTATTCGAGGTCATTTTTCACTTCCCAAAGTTCTTTTGAGGAGGAACAAATCAATCAAAATGAGCGATTCCCCTCAAACTATGATAAGCCTCATGAAGTCAATTTTATCCTGAGTAGGAAAATGTATCCAAGGGGGCTTTTCAATGTGTCAGCCAACTATGCGACCGGGAGACCTGTAAGTGCGGTGAGTGCTTCATACATTCTGAATGGAGGCTTGATTGTCCCGGATTATTCCAACAGAAATCAGTATCGGATTCCTGATTATTTCAGAGTGGATGTCTCCTACACAGTAGAAAAAGTATTTTCCAAAAAAGGAGACAGCTTAAACTTTAGCATTTATAATCTTTTTGGAAGGAAAAATGCCTACTCGGTCTTCTGGAAAAAAGACGGTGATTCTCAAGAGTTGAGACCTTATAGATTAGCGATTTTGGGCTCAATTTTTCCATCAATCACATACAGTATCAAATTTGGAGGTGACAATGAATAAGCTGAAAATAATAGGACTGCTGGTGATTCTCCTGGGATTTAATTCCTGCGTGGAGCAGATTGAATTTGAATTGCAGAAGACCGAACGAGAGCGATTGATTGTATCGGGGACCTTGACTGATCTCAATGAACCTCATTTTGTGTTTCTCTCTGAAACTACCTCTCAAGCCAGATTACCGCTACTTTCCGACGAGGAAAAGAAGATTTTCACCTTGGATGATAAGCCGAGACCTTTACAAGGGGCCAGAGTTTCCTTGGTGGCAGATGGAATTGCTACTTGGTCGTATCGAGAAATAAGACCGGGGCAATACGAACTGATGGATTACAATGGAGGAGGACCAGACTTTGATTTTTACCTTGAAATATCTGTGGGAAACAGGGTTTATCGTTCCAAACCTCAACGGATTCCCGAAGCAATCGGCTCTGATGAATTGAGTTTTTCATTCGAGCGGACAAGATTGGGTGATAATCCCGATGCCGCTCAAGTTGTAATTCAATCAGAAGTAACGCTTCCTGAGCAGGTGGGAGATTATTACCTGCGATGGGCGGTAGATGAAGCGTATTTTTGGGATTTGACTTTTTTCCCAAACCCATTCAATAGGCCTCCTCCAGATTGTATTGTGTTTGGCTTTCCGGATCCTGAGCGGATCACACTGATCAATGGTGATTTATTGAATAGACCTGGGGGAAAAAGCACTCAGATCGTAGCCACGCGAATCATCGATCAGTCTTTTCTGAGTAGGCATTATTTCAATGTCAGGCAATTGAGTATTTCAAAAGATGCTCATGATTATTGGAGAAAAGTTAGAGAATTGGTGAATAATACCGGGTCAGTTTTTGATTCTCCGCCTGCACCGATTCAGGGAAATCTGTTCAATGTCGACGATCCTGATGAGGAGGTTTTAGGGTATTTTGAAGTGGCAAGATCGAAGGTTTCTAGGATCTACACGACATTTGCAGATGTACCTTTCTTCTTGGAAAAAATCTGCGTTTATGATCCCAATCGACGCCGTGATCAATACGACCCCACTTGCCTGAGTTGTAATGTTTTCCCTAATAGTCAGGGATTCTTTCCGGAATGGTGGTTTGATCAGTAAGTGATTGCATGATTGGAAGATTTGAAAATTGAAAAATTTATTCTCTTCAGCGAAGCCTGCTTTTTTTCTATCGTTTTAAAAAAAATACCCCTCCCGAATTGCTTCAGGAGGAGTTTTCTATGGTCTATGGTCTTTCCGCTATGGACTTATTTACTTTTTCATCCCCATGTAATCTACCACGAAATAGCTCATCACTCTGACTCCTAATACAAATCCACCTTCGTCTATGTAGAAGTCAGGCGTATGGTGAGAGGGAGTTTTGGTTGGGTCGCCGCCTTTTTTCATACCTCCAAGAGAAATAAACAATCCCGGTTTTTCCCGCTGAAAAAAGCTGAAATCTTCTGCTCCTGTAATCAGTTCATTGATAATTACATTTCCGTCCCCGGCAGCTGCCAAAATGGTTGGAGCCATTTGTTCGGTCAAAGCAGGATCATTGATCGTCGAGGGATAAAGTTTGGTAATGTTCACATCAGCCTTTCCGCCTGCGCTTTCCGCAATATTTGTGGCAATCTCAGTGATTCTGCGATGTACCAAGTTTTGTTGGTCATCTCCGAAAGTGCGAATCGTACCGATCATTTCCACTTTTTCAGGAATAATGTTATGACGGATTCCACCATGAATCGCTCCTACAGTCACTACTGCAGGTGTTTGAGTGATGTTGACATTTCTCGAAATGATGGTCTGTAGTCCTGTGACAATCTGTGCTGAGGTGACGATAGGGTCCACGCCGGACCAAGGAGAAGCTCCATGAGCCTGAGTGCCGTGAACAATGATTTCAAGATTATCTACTCCTGCCATGGCTGGTCCAGAGCGATAGCCGATTTTGCCCACTTCCATTTGCGAACCAATATGTAATCCGAAAACTGCATCCACATCCTTCATCACGCCCTCTTCCACCATTTGCTTGGCTCCCCAAGAGGTTACTCCTTCTTGATAGATTCCTTCTTCTGCAGGTTGAAAGAGGAACTTGACCGTGCCCTGAAGTTCGTTTTTCATTCCAGCTAAGACTTCGGCAACTCCCATCAAAATGGCGACGTGTGTATCATGTCCACACGCGTGCATGACACCGGTTTCCTGTCCGTTATATGTTGCTGTCACATTGGACTTGAATGGCAGATCAACTCGTTCTGTTACAGGCAGCGCATCCATATCAGCACGAAGTGCGACAGTTGGACCTGGTTTTCCGCCTTTTAGAATTCCCACAACTCCTGTCACAGCAACACCTTCCTGAACTTCAATTCCCAGTGCACGAAGGTGATCCGCTACCATTTTGGCAGTTCGGATTTCGTTATTTCCGAGCTCTGGATTTTGGTGAATGTCTCTTCTCCATTCGATGACTTTATCCTCGATTGCGGAGGCTTGTTTGTCTATTTCCGGACGGAGTTTGGTTTGGCCAAATGCCGTCCCACTGATCAGAAGAAGAGGTAGTATTAGTTTTTTCATAAGAAAATAAGGTTGATGGTTAAGTTTGCGGTTATTTGGTGTGGTGAAAATAAGGATAGAAGTTATACAAAACTTTCTCCTCAAAGATTAAATCCATGAATGGAGAACTTTTACTTCAATATATCCTTTACTCATTAAAAGAAATTTTATGGAACTGAAAAATAAAATCGCTGTCGTCACCGGAGTAAGCAAAGGCGTC
>CAYTXN010000130.1:1479-8612 GCA_964441195.1 uncultured Limnohabitans sp. | reverse complement strand
TTTTCCATATCTGGTTAGTGTGATTTTTATATAGATGCAATTTTTGTTTGATTCGATGCTTTAATTGAGTTGGAGTACTTCGTTGTTCCCGAAGTTTTCATACCCACTCACGATGACTCTTTCTCCCTCCACAAGACCTTCCAATACTTCATAGAATTCAGGATTTTTTCTGCCTAATCGGATATTTCGTTTCTCAGCATTTCCGGCTGAATTGAGCACAAAAACCCAATTCCCCCCAGTATCCTTGAAGAATCCCCCTGTCGGAAGCAGCAGGCTTTGCTCGCTTTGACCAAGTTCAAGACGGATTCGGACACTTTGACCGCGTCGGATTCCGGATGGGCTTTCTCCGGTGAAAACCATATCTACTTCAAATCGGCCGTTGGTGATAGTTGGATAAATTTTGGAGATCTCCAGTTCGTAATCCTGCCCGCTGAGCGTAAACTTTCCACGAAGTCCTTGACCGATTCTTGGCAAGTAAAGCTCATCAATCGGTACTCTTACCTTGAATTCGTCCAAGATATCAATCTGCCCGTAGCGTTGACCGGGGTTGATCGCTTGACCGATTTCCAGTTGCTGTGGGGTAGCCAATTGTCCGGCTATAGGTGCGGTGATCACGAGGTTGTTCAGAATATTTCCAACACCATTAAGCGAGGCATTCATTCTGCCTTCGGATTGCCGAAGTTGGCTTAGCTGAAAAGATCGGGCGATGGAATCGTTTCGATAGGAAGTGTAAGTAAGCTTTTTGCGCTTCACATTATATTCGTATTGCTCTTTCACCTCCTCAAATTCCCGATCAGAAACCAGTTTTTTTGCATGAAGTTCTTTGAATCGCTCATACTGTGGCTTTAGCAAACTGATCTGGTAATCAATTTCTGCCAATTGTCCTTGTTGATTCAGATCGTTTTGATCGAGGAGCAACCGGGTTTGGCGGAGGTTGTTGATTTGTTCGTAGAGCATGGTCTCCCGCTGCATCACGTCGAGTTGAAGGTTGGAATTGTTCAAAACGAGAATGGTATCCCCCTTTTTTAACAAAGCGCCAGACTCGCGGATGACTTGGTTGACCATTCCTCCTTCAATTGCATCCAAGAATACGGTTCGCGCTGGTTCGATCTGACCTGATACTAGAATGTAATCGGTGAATTCGCCCGTTGAGACAGTAGCGATGCTGAGTCTGTCTTTCTCTACATTCATCGTGGATCGGTGATCTGCAAATCCGATTTGATAAATAATTCCTCCCAATAAAACTACACCACCTAATATGGCGGCGATTCTTCGGGGGGTCCAAGTTTTCTTTTCTATTTTTCTGTCCATTGTGTGAAAATGCCCTAATTGGCTTGCTCCCTATATGCCAAATGATGTGCCATGCAAAAAATAGCGTTTGGGCACTCAAAATCAAGATTTGCAGAAAATGCAAATTTCGAGTCTCGAACAATTTCGTCCGCCACCGCACAAAAGTGGATCAAAGCCGAATTTTTCTTCATACCTTTTTATTAGAATAGATATATCCAAAAACGGCCAAAATCGTCCGAAAATGGCACTTTTTACTTCAAATTCTACAGTATTAAAATTCGGCAAACTTTTGGAACAGAAAGGCAGTAGGCAGTTTGCAGTATTCAGTAGCAGCGTCGGAAAAATTTTGAGCACTGCTCACGGGCGATTTGCAGCATTAAAAAGAATATCGCGAGCAGCTGATTATAAATTGACGCACCATTTATTAACGCTGAAATATGACTTTAACTCCTCCTTCCTCTTTAAAATATTAACCTTCTTATCCTATGAACGACCAACGATTCGGCAAAATTCTCATCGTGGATGACAACGAAGACCTGCTCAAAGCTGCTAAGATTTTTCTAAAGCGACATTTCGCTCAGGTAGATACGGAAACCAATCCTGACTTACTTCCTATCCTGACGCATAATGAAAACTATGATGTGATTCTGCTGGACATGAATTTTACCAAAGACGTGAGTTCCGGTCAGGAGGGATTCTATTGGTTGGATCGAATTTTGGAATTAGACCCTTCAGCTGTAGTCGTTTTAATAACTGCATATGGTGATGTAAATCTTGCAGTAAAAGCCATCAAAGAAGGAGCAACAGACTTTGTCTTAAAACCTTGGGAAAATGAAAGATTGCTAGCCACATTGAATTCGGCACTCAACCTTCGTCAGAAAAAATTGGAGGTCAATTTATTGACAGACCAGAAAAATACTCTTCAACAAGATCTTGACAATAAATTCAAAGACATCATAGGTCAGAGTCCTGCGATGCAAAAGGTCTTTGAAACCATCGAACGAGTTGCGGCCACTGATGCCAACGTCTTGATCTTAGGTGAAAATGGAACGGGAAAAGAATTGATTGCACGAGCCATTCATCGTCATTCAAGAAGAAATCGGGAGGCGTTTGTCGGGGTCGACTTAGGATCAATTACTTCTACCCTATTTGAATCTGAGCTTTTTGGTCACAAAAAGGGATCCTTTACCGATGCTAAAGAAGATCGGGCAGGAAGATTTGAACAGGCGCACAAGGGAACCCTTTTCCTGGATGAAATCGGAAATCTTCCACTTCCACTTCAGGCAAAACTTTTGGCAGTGCTTCAAAATCGTCAAGTTACTCGAGTTGGCGCCAATCGCCCGGTTGATGTCAATATCCGGCTGATTTCAGCAACCAATATGCCCATCCATGACATGGTCTATGATAATGGATTCCGGCAGGATTTGCTCTATCGGATCAATACGATCGAAATTCAGCTCCCTCCACTACGCGAGCGAGTGGAAGACATTCCTGTATTGGCAGACCATTTCATTTCCTTTTATTCCAAAAAATACAACAAAGACATCCGTAAGGCATCAGAACCTTTGATCAAGCGCATGTCCAAATATCATTGGCCTGGAAATATTCGTGAGCTTCAGCACAGCATTGAACGCGCGGTGATCATGAGTAATCACAATGTCCTTCAACCGGAAGATTTGTTTCTTCAAAAAATGGCACAACCAGATCAAAAAGAAGAATCCGTGAGTTTGGAGCATCTCAACATCGAGGATGTGGAGCGAATCTTAATTCGTAAGGCCCTACAAAAACATAACGGGCACATCACTCGAGCAGCCGATGAGTTAGGGTTGACAAGGTCCTCGCTTTATAGAAGACTGGAGAAATATGGTTTATAAGCGATTTTCGATCGGAATTTCTCTCCGAATAGTGCTGATTACGATTTGCATGTTTTTGGCTGTTTGGCTCTACTATTCTCAGGAATTATGGCTTGCTCCAGGGATTTTAGTTTTGATCGTCAGCATTCTGACTGGCGAGATGATCTATTACGTCAACTCGATCAATCACAAGCTAGCACGCTTTCTGGATTCTATTCGATTTACTGATTTTTCTTCCTCTTTTACCTCTGACAGCAAAATGGGGAGCTCCTTTCGGGAGGTAAATTTGGCTTTCAATGAAGTCATGGAAGTTTTCAAGCAAACCCGAGCTGAAAAGGAGGAACAGATGCTTTTTCTTCAAGTAATCATCCAACACATCAACACCGGCATTATTTCCTTCAACTCTCTCGGCAAAATCGGCATCATCAACAATGCCGCGAAACATCTACTACAAATTCCACAATTCAGAGATATCAAGGATCTAGGTAAACTTTCGCCCAAACTTTTGAAAGAAGTGACTGAAATGAAGCCTGGACAACGGATATCCTTCAAGGTAAATAACGGACTTCACCTGATCGTCCAATCAGCTTCCTTGAAAATGGGAGGGCAAAGCTGGACACTGCTTTCCTTACAAAACATTAATGCAGAACTCCAGTCCAATGAGCTGGAAGCTTGGCAAAACCTAACCAAAGTCCTCCGTCATGAAATCATGAACTCGATCACTCCTATTTCGAGTTTGGTTGAATCGCTAAGGACAATCCTCGACGAGGACAGCTACGTGCAGCAGGAGGGATTTTTAATCAAAAAAGACGGATTTCAGGATATTCAGGAAGGTTTGGACACGATTGCCAATCGAAGCAAAGGTTTGGTCACTTTTGTAAATGCCTACCGGGATTACACCAATATCCCAGAACCTAAAAAGGAGTTGGTCGAAGTAAAGATGTTATTTGAAAATGTGATCGGTTTGATGAAAGAGGAGCTTAAATCCAATCAAATTGATGTCCAAACTGAAATAGTTCCAAATGATTTAGAGGTTCTATGTGACTCGGATCAAATCACCATGATCTTGATCAATCTGGTCAAAAATGCATGCGAATCGATTCAAAATCAAGCCGATAGAATGATTTCGCTTAGAGCAATTGGTCAGGGCGACATGGGGACTTTGATTCAGGTTGAGGACCACGGTTCAGGAATAATCCCTGAGGCTTTGGAACGGATCTTTGTTCCTTTTTATACAACCAAAAAGACTGGTTCGGGTATTGGATTAGCCATTTCAAGGCAAATCATGAACCTTCATAGAGGAAGTTTACAAGCCACTTCTATCCCTGGAGAAAAGACAGTTTTTACATTGAGTTTTAAGTAGGTTCATCCCTTTATAAAGCACTCATCATATTTAACAACAAATTAATATCTAGCAATCACATTTTTTAATAGAAGAGTTGTAAATTCTTCAAAAAAAACATGGACAACCAAGAGATAAGAAATGCGGCTTTTCAGCTGGCTGGGATGATTTATGGGATTTCACTTGATGGAATTGTTACAAAAAATGAATACGAAGCACTGAAAAGTTGGTGTCAGGAAAATGAACCCCTTTGTGAATTGGAATCATTTCAGAATCTCCATAGCCAAATCAAACCCATCATCGACGATGGAAAAGTGAATTCAGAGGAAATCGAAGAATTGAAAACTATCATCAATAATTTCCTCGAGGAAAATGATGCAAAGACAAGCGAGGTGCCCAATTTGTATTTTTTGAACGGAATTTTTAAAGGAATTCTCGCTAGTGGAGATATCAATACCTATGAAATCTACAAGCTGAATCAATGGCTGGAAAAAAATGAGCATTTAAAAACATTCGCTCCTTTTGATGAAATGTTCTCCCTGATAGCCTCTGTATTGGAAGACAAAAAAGTGGATGACGAAGAAGCCAAACAATTGAAATCATTTTTCTCAAACTTGATTAAATAGACTTGGCGGCCATCGCGTACGTTTCCTCAAACTGTGTTTTGAATTATTGATTTCCAGTAAAAACAAAGTTCTTATCTGGGATTTTTTGCTGAAACTGAATTGAGGAAATTTATTGAAAAAGATTTTTTTGGGGAAATTTGAAATATGAAGACTTCAATTCTCTTGATAGCTTTTGTCTCCGTCATAAACTTTTCTTACAGTCAGTCCTCAAACAAATCTCAAGTGGGACTATATGGAATTGTAGGTTTACCGGTGGGAGAATTCCGTGAAACTGTCAACAACTCATTTGGAGGTACCGGTTAGGGTGCGGGAATAAATTTTTTCCTTAATCCTAAGAAAGGTGGAGTCTACAGCCCTGTTTTCATAGGAGCTGAAGTGAATTACATGAATCTGGGAAGAGATAAAACACCTGCCACTGTTTTCCTACCTCAATTGAAAACTACTTTTAATTATTACAATGTAGGGCCTGTTATTCGTGTTTTTTTGGTTGAAAAGGAGGAAGGATTTATTCCTTTTTTGGATGGTTTTATTGGAATGAAAGTACTCAATGTCAATACAAAAGTCGATAATTCTCTGCTAGATACTGTGCTGGATCAAGAAGACATCGAATCGCTTCTCTGGAAAAGTTATGAAGGTCTTGGTTATGGTGTTGGATTAGGATTTTATAATCGAAAATTCCATGACCAAACAGAAAATAAACAGGCATCATTTTACCTAAGACTGATGTATCAGTATGGAGACAAAATAAATTATGTAAAACGGGGATCAATTAAGGTTGACAATGATGGTTTCATCAATTACCAAACTGACAGAACCCAAACCGGAATTCTTTCCCTTCACATAGGATTGTTAGGTTGGTAAAAGGCCTGAAACCTGAAGATTTCAGGCCCTATATTTATCGAATAAACTTAATCGTATTCATATTGAAGGTATTCCAAATAGACACATCTCCCTCAGGTTGAAACACAATATATAAATCCTGAAAATCCTGTGCTGGAGTCAATTTCACATTCATCGGAAAATACTGGCCTTCCGCATTTTTCGGTCGATCCTCTTTACTAAGAACTGCAGTCTCGCCAATTACCTGCCCCTCCGGACTTCCAATTCGAACTTGAAGTTTCCCTTTAGTATTTCCCGGATTCAGCGCAAGCTCAACAGCTGAAATTCCTGTTAAGTCCAGATTTTCAAATTTTATCCATGCATTTTTCGTGGTAAACTTTACAAATTGAAATTGTGGTCCATTGGCTTTGGCAACATCCTGAAGTTGGTTTGCAGCTGATGCCCTGATTAAGCTATTTCTCAATGTCAATTGAGCAAAAGCCTGTTGAGAATCAATTTCATTTGCTCCTTTATCTTCATATGAAGCTTGAATAAGATAATAGCCCTCCTGATCTTGGGTTTTATCCAATTGAAATTGTCCTGAAAGTGGCAAGGCACTTCCACCGGCATTGGGATTAGCGATGCTAAGAATAAAGTCCACCATTTTATCCACCTGATCGGCTTCCAATTGTGGATGACCCGGCATCACACGCTCTCCCCACACTCCTCCTCCACCATTGATGATCTTACCGGCTAGGAAAGTTTTGGCATCAGCCTGATTTAAATATTTCTGGGATACTTCGGTGTAATTCGGTCCTACAGACTCCTTTTCAATCGCATGACAGGCTTTGCATCCTGCTTGGGTGATGTATGATTCACCCGGATGAATTTGCTCCTGCTGATGGCCGATTTGGATCAGATCGTATCCTCCTTCCAAGTAGTCAATGCTAAAATTCACCCGGGAAAGATCGATTTCACCATCTTCCAAATCACTCACATTGACTTGGTAAGACACCGACTCAGGGCCGAAATAAAAGCTTTTGTTTGCCTTCCAGTCGATTTCGACTTTCGGGGCCTCATTGCCAACTTTGACTTCAAGATTTTCTTCAGCGCTTGCACCTTCCTGATCTTTTACGGTTAGTTTAACATTGTAAACACCGGGTTTTTCAAAAGAAAAAGAGGGGTTTGGATCTGTGGAATTTT
>CAYTXN010000130.1:0-1379 GCA_964441195.1 uncultured Limnohabitans sp. | reverse complement strand
TACTGAAAGTCCTCTGTCAGGGTAACAGTAAAAATCCAATTTCGCATCCAATCGTAAAAGATCCCTTTTCCATCAAAATAGCCGGGAAAGCGAACGTCCGAAGCCTCATAGTCATTTCGATAATATACCGGACCAGCCATCGCATTTCTTCCTCCGGTTCCTAGCATGGGGAATTCTTCAGATTCATCATAAGGATACCAAATCAAAGCGGGAGTAGCTGGAGGTAGGATTTCTATTCCAGTATTATTAGGCGAGGTGTTTTTCGGTGCTGCAGGATCAAATTCAAAAAGGCTTTCCTGCTTTTCAAAATCATACTTCCAATAAGCCTTATTGTTTCCCACAAAATAAGGCCATCCAAAATATCCCGGCTTGGTCGCCAAATTAAACTCATCATGACCTTTTGGACCACGTCTCAGACTGTCGACGGATGCATCGGGTCCAACTTCTCCCCAAAAGAGATTTCCATTTCGCTGATCCACTCCAATACGGAAAGGGTTTCTATTTCCTTTCACATAGATCTCAGGTCGGGTATTGGGAGTTCCAACCGGAAAAAGATTTCCTTCAGGAATGGTGTAAGTTCCATCAGGCTGAGGAGTAATTCGAATAATAGATCCTCTCAAATCATTGGAATTCCCAGCTGTTTTTTGTGCGTCAACATTTCCCGGACGACCTGATCTTTCATCAATCGGGTTGTAATTATCAGACTCAAAAGGCGTGGAATCATCTCCCAAGCTTAAAAACAAATTACCCTTGGAATCAAACTCCAGGGAACCACCGGAATGGCAACATCCTCTGAATACTGGAACTTCCAACATGATTTTCTCTGTGGATTTATCCAATAACCCTCCCACTAGTGTAAAGCGAGAAAGACGGTTGATTTCTAATTCACCCACTGGTGAATAATAAAGGTAAATCCATTGATTTTCAGAGAATTTAGGATCTTTAGCTAAACCCAATAATCCATCTTCAGCTTGCGCATACACTTCCAAAAAACCAACTTCTTCTATCTCCCCACTTTCAGAAATATACTTTCTGAGTTTACCTGCTCGCTCGATAAATAGTACGTCAAAATTGTCCAGAACCTCCAATTCCATGGGTTCATTGAGCTTTTCGACAAGAGTGATTTTGGTGAAACGACTTTCTTCAGGTCGGATGGTTGCGAAGGGATCTTCGTCTTTTTTGGCACAACTCCATACTAACAAGCTCAACAGCCCAAGTGCCGTAACTTTTTTGATCATAGACTAGACAGATTATTTTGGTCTGGTCAAGATAAAGAAATCATGGAAAATTGAAATGGCTTTTTATTTGAACAAAAAATATCTGCCTTACTTAATTTTTTTGCCAGGGATCATGAAGGAAAGCCCGAGAATCAATTGCTG
>CAYTXN010000129.1:0-8721 GCA_964441195.1 uncultured Limnohabitans sp. | reverse complement strand
CGCAAGCGAAGAAATCAAAGGAATTCGTGAAAAAATGTATGGCAAAAGCTAACTGGTAATTCGTTGCTGCTCACTGCAATTATCATCTACTTGGCGATTACGGTTGCCGTAGGAGCTTGGGCTTCCAAGTTGGTAAAGAATTCCAGTGACTTTGTACTGGCAGGGCGATCCCTGCCACTTTTTCTTTCTGCCTCTGCCCTTTTTGCCACTTGGTTTGGTTCGGAGACGATCTTCGGTGCTTCGTCGGTCTTTCTGGAAGAAGGACTTCAAGGCGTCATGGAAGACCCTTTTGGAGGAGCGCTCTGCCTGATTTTATTCGGCATGTTCTATTTGCGCCCAATGTATCGCATGGGCGTGTTGACCATTGGAGATGTATTCAAAAAGGCTTTCGGCAAGCAAGTCGAGTTTTTCTCGACCATATTTATGGTTCCCGTCTTCTTCGGTTATGTTGCCGCCCAACTTGTTGCGCTGAGTTTGATTTTTGGGACAGTCACTGATTTGAGTCTCTTGCAAGGGATTATTTTATCAGCCGGGATTGTTGTGATTTATACCTTTTTGGGCGGAATGTGGGCTATTTCCATCACAGACTTTATCCAAACAGCGATGATTGTTATAGGACTCGTTTGGGTGACGATCATGATCAGTCGAGAAGCAGGCGGAGTGAATGAAATCCTTTCTAAAGCTCCTGAAGGAAGCTTTCAATTTTTCCCAGATGCAGGATTTACATCCTGGATCAATTATTTCGGCGCCTGGATCATTTTAGGACTTGGAAGCATCCCGAGTCAGGATATTTATCAGCGGGTGATGTCAGCCAAATCTGAAAAAGTAGCTGTGCAGTCCACCTATCTCGCTGGAGGATTTTACCTGACTTTTGGGCTTTTGCCCTTATTTATTGCCCTTGGAGCAAAAGTACTCTATCCTGAACTCTACCTTGAAAACAAGCAAATGCTGCTTCCATCGATGATTTTGGCGCATGGAGGATTGCCAGTCCAGATCATTTTCTTTGGTGCCTTGATCTCAGCGATCATGAGTACCGCCAGTTCAGGTTTGCTTGCTCCCGCCGCTTTAATCTCCGAAAACCTGATTCGACCAGTTTTCAAGGAGAAACTCAAGGATTTCCATCTGCTTTGGATATTGCGTTTTAGTGTAGTGTTTGTGGCAGTAGTTGCGACGTATATGGCTTCCCGCGATTCCAATATTTATGAATTAGTCGCTGGAGCTTCAATTCTCTTGTTGGTTTCTTTATTTGCACCACTTACTGCTGGACTTTATTGGAAAAAAGCCTCCAAAATCGGTGCGATCTTATCGATGTTTATCGGAATGAGTGTGTACTTAATTTGTGATAATCTGGAATTAGAAATCGCATCCCATGTTTTTGGACTATTGGCTAGTATCTTTGCCATGCTAGCGGGAAGCTACCTTTTCCCAAACAAGCCCGAAGAAACTTATGAGTTATCCTAATATTACCCTCCTACGAGGGAAAGAGTTTTCACTTCAGCGTCGCCACCATTGGGTGTTTTCCGGAGCCATTGCAAAGGCAGATCCAGGATTGGAAAGTGGAGACTTGGTGACAGTTTTTTCCGCAAAAGATGAATTCCTTGGCATCGGTCATTTCTCTCAGGGTTCGATCATGGTTCGGATTATTTCCTTTGAAGAAAGAGAAATCGATCAGTCCTTTTGGATTGAAAAAATTGCTTCAGCTTATGAATTAAGAAAAAGCCTAGGACTTACTGAAAATCAAGAAACTAACGTTTTCAGATTAGTTCATGGCGAAGGAGATTTGCTACCGGGTTTGATCATCGATTATTACAACGGAACGGCCGTAATTCAGGCACATCATGTGGGAATGCACAAGCATATCGCTGAGATTTCGGCTGCGCTTCAAGTGGTTTTGGGAGAAAAGCTGAAAGGCGTCTATGACAAAAGTGCAGAGACACTTTCCAAGAATCTCGGCATTGAATCCAATGAGTGGGTTTGGGGAAAAGCGGAAACAGACCTCGTTCAGGAGTATGGCGCGACTTACCGGATTGATTGGGAAAAAGGGCAGAAAACCGGATTTTTCATCGATCAGCGCGAAAACCGAAAGTTGGTTTCGACTTACTCCAAAGGGAAAAAAGTCTTGAACACCTTTTGCTATTCAGGTGGATTTTCAGTTTTGGCACTGAATGAAGGTGCTTCGGAAGTTCATTCGGTGGACATTTCAAATAAGGCCATTGCATTGACAGAGCAAAACGTAGCCTTAAACTCAGGTTTTACTGGAAAGCACGAATCCATTGTGGCTGATGTAGTTAAGTACATTCGGGAGATCGGAGATGACTTCGATTTGATCGTATTGGATCCACCGGCTTTTGCAAAAAACATCAAAGCCAGACACAATGCTGTTCAAGCTTACAAAAGACTGAATGCAGAAGCGATTCGCAAAATCAAACCGGGAGGAATCATTTTCACTTTTTCTTGCAGTCAGGTTGTAGACAAAAGCTTGTTTGCACACACGATCGCTGCAGCAGCCATGGAAACAGGAAGAAAAGTAAAAGTCCTTCACCAACTCTCCCAGCCTGCTGATCATCCGATCAATATTTTCCATCCAGAAACGGAGTATCTCAAGGGCTTGGTTCTTTATATTGATTGAGAATTCAAACAATTTTAGGCCTTCACTAATTTCTTTTACATTATTTTCACCCAACAAATCTCAACAACATGTACACCGGACTTCAACATTTACACTCTGGAATAGCCTATCTCGCCTTAGCTGCGCTGGTTTTAGTCATTATTTATGCACTGATCGGTTCGCTCTCCGGAAGAGAATTCACAGAAAAAGATCGAAAGATCGCCATGATTGCCTTTATCTTTTCACACGTTCAGCTTTTGGTGGGGTTGATTCTTTACTTCGTAAGTCCAGTTGGATTTTCATTGCTAACAGCTGGTGGAGCGATGTCTGATTCAGCAGCCAGATTGACCGCTTTGGAGCATCCATTGATCAATATTTTGGCGATTGTAATTATAAGTGTGGGATATATCAGAGCTAAAAAGATTTCAGCTTCAAGAGGAAGATTCAGAAGCATTTACATGATGTATGCGATTGGATTGGTTTTGATCCTAAGCAGAATTCCTTGGGCTTCATGGTTAAGCTAAACCGCCTAAAACTCATTGAAATCCGGTTACTAGCCGGATTTTTTTTAAATGGTTCCCGCAGATTCCCACAGAAAAAGACACAGATTTTCGCAGATTTTTAGGATTTGTTGTGTAATGAGGTAAGAAACTCCGAAGGGGTGCAACTATTGTAGAAAAATTGGATTAAAATCAATTACACAAACCCTGAAAGGGTGATATTTTACTTTTTAAAACCAATCTGCTTCTGGATAAATTGAATATTATCCCCCCTTTGGGGTTTTGAAACCATTTTCCTTGAATTTCTTCTATAATTGTTTCATCCCTTCGGGATTACCCTTCTGCGGAGCTGTGTGAAAAAATCCCAAACCCGAAATCTCAACTCCGAAATCGTCCAACATCCGTCACCGGTCATCGGATACCCAACTTCCCTTTTCCACCTTTCATCACTTTTTGCAACTTTGTTTCATAAACTTTGGTTTAATTCTTTTGAAGCAATTACTTTTGCAACCGTGTTACACTATCGAGCGATCCTTTTCTGTGCAGCCCTTCTGTTTTTTGGCATTGAATCCAATGCTCAGAAATGTAATCTTATTCTAAGAGGGAAAATTCTGCATCAAGAAAACGACAATGCGATTGAAGCTGCCTATGTCTGGATTTTGGAAACAAGAACTGGAGCAGTATCCGACCAAAATGGAAACTTCGTCGTCCGGGAACTTTGTCCGGGAACCTATACAATAAGGGTTCAGTATCTCGGTCACAAGGAAATCCAACAAACCATAAATCTGACCAGCAATTCGACTGCACAAACTTTCCGAATGGAGGAAGAGTCATTCCAGCTTGGTGGTGTAGAAGTGCATGGACATCAAGAGGCAATTCAAACAACGACTGCTGTCACTTCGCTATATGGCGATGCTTTATTGCAATCTCGAGGCGAAAGCCTGGGTGAAAGCTTAAAACGAGTGGCAGGAGTCACGACTTTTTCCACAGGAAATACAATTTCGAAGCCTGTAATCCACGGCATGCACAGCAATCGGATCATGATCCTAAACAATGGAATCCGACTGGAAGGTCAACAATGGGGTGCGGAGCATGCGCCGGAAATCGATCCTTTCCTCGCTGATGAAATCACTGTCATCAAAGGTGCCGAGACCGTTAGATTCGGCCCTGAGGCTATGGGTGGAGTTATTCTTGTCAATCCTCCTTCCCTACCAACTTCCAAAAAGCATGTGACTGAAATCAACCTCCTCGGTGCCAGCAACGGTCGAATGGGAAATTTTGCAGCTTCGCATTTAGGAGGTTCGGAGAAAATAAAGGGTCTCGGATATCGAGTTCAAGGTTCGGTGAAAAGAGCTGGAAATGTCAAGTCTCCAGACTATTTCCAAGCCAATACTGGAATGTCTGAGTATAATTTCTCAGGATCTGTGGGTTATAGTTCAAAAAAATTAGGCATGGAAGCCTATTATAGTTTTTTCAATACCGAAATCGGGATCTTAAGAGATGCCCATACCGGAAATCTTTCCGATTTGGAAGAGATCATCGCAAATGGGAGACCTTTTACTGATGCAGAATTCACATACAAAATCAATAATCCCAAACAGGTAGTTTCTCATCATTTAGCAAAAATCAAATCCCATTATCACCTTAATCCTGATTGGAAACTTAATTTTCAGTATGGCTTTCAGCTAAACAACCGACAGGAATTTGACCGCCGCAGAGGCGAATTGAATGCTCGACCCAGTCTGGATTTGGAGCTATTCACCAATACGCTCGACCTTTTTTTAGATCACAATCTAAAGTCCAACTGGAGTGGCTCGTTTGGAATTAATGTCATTCAGCAAGCGAACAGCAACGTTCCAGGAACTGGGGTAACTCCACTTATCCCGAACTATGACATGTTCAACGGCGGGATCTATGCCATTGAAAAGTATCTGAAAGGTCCACTTGAACTGGAGGGTGGACTGCGGTACGATTTTAGAACCGTCAGTGCCGCAAGATTTGTCAATGGGAATCTTCAAGAAGCTGAGTTAGACTATCAAAACTTCTCCGCCTTTATCGGTGGATTGTACCATTTGAGCCCAAATTTTGCATTTACGAGTAATCTAGGCACGGCCTGGAGACCACCAAATGTAAATGAGCTCTTCAGTCAGGGCCTTCACCATGGAGCCGCGGCAGTAGAAATAGGTGATCCCAACATGGTTTCCGAAAACTCACTCAAATGGGTTAACGGACTGGAGTATGAAACTGAAAAAGCCTTGGTGGAAGTCACCGCTTATGCCAATCAGATTCAAAACTACATCTACCTGAATCCCACCGGAGAAACCTTTGTATCGCTTCGTGGCACGTTTAATGTTTATGAATACTTACAGGCAGACGCGTTCTTTTACGGCTTTGACCTATCCGGGAGCTACACCTTTTCAGGCCGTGTCAATGGATATCTGAAGGGTTCAATAATCAGAGCGAAGAATACGGAAGAAGGAAACTATTTCCCTTTCATTCCATCTGATAGAATGGATTGGGGATTTTCTTACGCCTTTGGCAAAAAATCTAATCCAAATTCCGACCGCATCACACTTGGAAATGTCCTAGTAGCACAGCAAAACAGAGAACCTGACTTTGATTTGGCCCCCGCTCCTCCTACTTACGCCTTGTTTAATCTGGGATATCAGAAAAAAATTCAAGTAGCTGAAAATCAATTTAATATTGGACTTCAAGTCAACAACCTATTGAATACTGAATACAAAGAATACATGAACCGATTTCGTTATTTCACAGCGGATATGGGAAGAAATATACTACTCAAACTCAACTATCAATTTTAACTATTAACTCTATGGAAAATTTAAGAAAACTGCCAATCTACTTATTTGCTGCCCTTGCAATGGGCTTTGCTTCTTGTGAAAGTGACGATCCTGAGCCGGAAAACGATGGCGAAGTAATCACCGATGTTATCCTTAATTTTCAAGAGTTGGATGTAAGTGGAAACCCAATTGGTCTAATTACCTCATTCAAAGCAAGTGATCCGGAAGGTATCGAAGTAGGTGCTACACCGGTGGTTCAACCCATTACATTGACAAAAGGCAAGACATACAGAATGACAATTGAAGTGTTGAATAGCATTGAGAACGAAGATATCACAGAGGAGATACTTGAAGAATCAGATGAACATCAATTCTTCTTCTTAGGATCAGGTTTTACCTCAAGCATCTTAACAATAGCCTACGATGATCCAAGTGGAGAATTAATTGGATTGCAAAATATTCTTACAGTGTCAGTCTCTCCAGGAACTAATAACACTCAAATGCAAGTGGTATTAAGACATGATTTGAATAAAGATTTTCCTGGAGCTACAAATCCTAATTTTGCAAACTTTGTGCAAGCAGGTGGAGAAACAGACCTAGATATCACTTTTCCAGTTGTACTTAATTAACAGAAACAACCCTAAAATAAAAGGCAGCCTTATGGGCTGCCTTTTTGTTTTATATGATTTTTAGATTAAAAATCTTTACCACAAACCGTAATTTTTGAAGCATCAAATTCTAATTCAGTATTAAAATTCGCTCCAACATTTCCAGCGACCAATATCACTTCATAATCGGGGCCCTCATTAGCCAGGTGAATCTTTACATGCCCGTCAAAATTTTTCATTTGATCAAAACTTACTTTTGATCCGTCCGACAAGGTATTTAAGACAGTTACACTTTTGAGGTCAGTTCCGGATACCGGAGTCAAAAGTTGAGCGATAGCTGCGTCAGCTTCATCATAACTACCGAAATGCAAATGGGCAGGATAAGAAATATTGCTTGATTTAGCGCCTTCCAACTGAATGGTAAACTCAACATCTCCAGTCCTCAATTCCTGAACCGTCAAGGTTCCATTGAAATCAAAATCACTGGATTTGAAAAGCTCAAATTCAATCTTCTCACCGGTATATACTTCAGGTTCGGGATCGCTACAGGACCAAAGTCCAACTGTGATCAATAAACCAAGGAGTAACTTTTTCATAGGTAATGAGTTTGATGAAGTAACGAAAAGCTTCCGTTTCCTGTTTTACTCCGGAATAAAATTATCATTTTCAGGCACAAACTTAGTAACCTAAGTCACCAAAGCACAAAACTTCCATTTTTTGCCACATGAAGCATTTTGCAGAACTGATTTCAAAGCTCGACCAAAGCAATAAAACAGGCGATAAAATAAATGCTTTGGTTTATTTTTTCGAGAAATCAGTCGATGAGGAAAAGATATGGGCGGTGGCGATATTCTCCCATCGTCGTCCAAAAAGGCAAGTTTCTACCAAACAACTGCGCGAATGGTGTCAAGAACTCGCTCAAATCCCAGATTGGCTTTTTGATGAATCTTACCATGCTGTCGGAGATTTGGCTGAAACCATTGCACTGCTTTTACCTAAACCCACTTCAGAAAATGACAAGAACCTCGGTCAGTGGATTGATTTTCTTCAAGATTTAGAAAAGCTTCCTGACGAAGCCAAAAAAGAAAAAATCCAAGCTGCCTGGTACCAATTGGACCGAACAGAACGGTTCATTTTCAATAAAATCATCACAGGTGGATTCCGAATTGGAGTCAGTCAAAGCTTGATGAGTCAAGCACTAGCCAAAGTACTCCAACTCGACAAATCCAACATTGCGCATGCTTTGATGGGAAACTGGAATCCACAGGAGATCAGCTTTACTTCACTTTTTGATCAGGAAGAAATGAAGCTGGATATTTCAAAGCCCTATCCATTTTTCCTCGCTCATCCTTTAGATAATGAACCAAATGAGTTAGGAGACATTTCTGATTGGCAAGCCGAGTGGAAATGGGATGGAATCCGTGGACAGCTGATTCGTAGAAATGGGGAAACCTTCCTCTGGAGCCGTGGGGAAGAATTGGTGAATGAAAAGTTTCCGGAATTGTTGGAGTTTGCCGAAGCACTTCCTGACGGGACGGTGATCGATGGTGAAATCATGGCTTTTCGGGATGGCTCTCCCCTGCCCTTCGCATTACTTCAAACAAGAATTGGAAGAAAAAACCTGACTAAGAAACAGCTTCTTGAGGCTCCAGTTAGCCTTTTGGCATATGATCTTTTAGAGTTTGAAGGAAAAGACATTCGGGATCAGCCAATTCAAAACCGCCGAAGTCTTTTGGAACAGCTTCATCTCGATTTTCCTTATGAGCGACTTCAACTTCCGACAATTATTCAGGCAGAATCTTGGGAGGAATTGAGTCAATATCGGGCGCTTTCCAGAGATCATTTTGCCGAAGGCCTGATGCTAAAACGAAAAGACTCACCCTATGAAGCTGGACGAAAACGTGGCAGCTGGTGGAAATGGAAAATCGAACCGTTGACCATCGACGGCGTGATGATCTATGCCCAAAAAGGCCACGGGCGCCGCGCTGACTTATACAGTGATTACACGTTCGCCGTATGGGATGGCGAAAACTTGGTGCCCTTTGCTAAGGCTTACTCGGGATTGACCGATGCTGAAATGCGGGAAGTGGATGCTTTTGTGAAGCAAAACACCCGCGAGCGATTTGGTCCTGTGCGAACTGTCAAAGCCGAATTGGTATTTGAGATTGCCTTTGAAGGAATTCAGGACAGTCCCCGTCACAAAA
>CAYTXN010000128.1:0-8831 GCA_964441195.1 uncultured Limnohabitans sp. | reverse complement strand
ACGATCTGTTGAAAACTGCTTTTCACAAAAGGAAAGTCAGAAAGGCGACTAAACCCAGCAAAGGTGCTATCGAAAATCGATTGAAATCCAAGAAAGTGCAGGCAGAGAAAAAGGCGAATCGGAAGTGGAAAGAGTGATTTTTAGAAACGAGAAGCTAGAGACAAGAGGCTAGACAATTTGAAGTCAGAAGTATAAAGTCAGATTTTAATCTGCAAGAGATTAGACATTGAGCTCAAAAACCACTAAGAAATTTGGGGTATTAAGTTTTAGAATTAAGCTGTAATCCTTGGATGAAGTCCTTAATTTTCTTAATTCACTTAACGTTTAAAAAAAGTAAATTCCTTTGAGGATGTCTCAAAAGTAGTGATTGTCACATTGGTAGCGAAGTCGAAATGTTTCCCCATTTACAGGAGATGGCCTTCGACTCCGCTCAGGCTGACACCTAGAAGTATTTTGAGACAGCCTCGATTCCCCAAAACGTTGCTCATACAGAATTTACTTGTTGACTACTTCAAAACTGATTTTTGTCTTGTCCCATGCCACGCTAATTTCTGCGGTATTAGCAGATTTTTCGCTGACAGTATAAGTTAAAGATTCAACAGTTTCTGGCAATGTTTCTGGAGTTACTGTAATTCGAATTAAATCTTCGGATTGATTGTAATCATCTGCCAAGTGCATGTCCCAGACTTTATTAAGGATGATGGTCCACTCGTTTTCACCAGGGATAGTGAAAAAGCCATATTTCCCGGCCGGGATTTCTTTTCCTCCAATCAATACGTTTTTATCAAACTTAATACTTGTCGCTTTGTGAGCACCTGTAGACCAAACCTCGCCAAAGCCGACAAGTCCACCGAAAATCTGTCTTCCTCTGACACTTGGAGAAGAGTAATCGATGTGGATGTGATTTCCACCAATCATTGCCATAGCAGAAGTTAAGGGACTTTTGGATGTTGCTGGAGATGCTTCTGTTGCTTGATGTTGACTGTGGTCCTCTTGTGCAACAGAGTCAGTTTCCGTTTTGGGAGCACATGAAAATGTGAACAGAACGAGTAGTAGGAGATAGGCTGATTTCTTCATCTCTGGGTGGAAATAAATTAGGATTTATTTATTAGCGTTTTTATTGATGACTTTAATACTTGGTACTTTGTACATGGTACATGGTACACTCATTTCGTTTCAAAATACAAGTGATAATGCTTGCTACAGCCAGGATTAAATCCTGATTTGCAGGTGGGGCAGGTGTTGTTGGAATCCATGTAATCTTCAATGGTTAATTCATTTCCACAGACACCACAGAGAATTGCTTTTTGGTCAAATTCAGCTTTTGGCCAAACTTGGTGATCGTGATCAGCTTCTTCCTCATGGCAGGAAAAGCAAGGATAATATTTATCACAGCATTTGAATTTGATTGCGATGATGTCCAATTCAGAATGCCAATGCACACAGCGAGTTTGGTTATCCACTGGTTTACCAAAAACATTTATACCTCGGATTTGTGATACTTTCAGTGGCTCCAAAACTTTTTCCTGAGAAAATGAATACCCCGAAAGGGATAAAATAAGCGAAAGGGTAATTAGGATTTTCAATTTCATCATGCGATAAATTAAGAAAGCGAGCACAAGATACGGCCCGCTTTCCAGATCAGATTAATTTAAAACCATCGTTTCTTCCACTCGACCGCAAGTCAACATTGAACTTCCGAAAAGTGGGTTTTTGATTTCTTCGGATGCGCTAAGCCACATTCCACCGGTGTTGTTTTTATACATCGGGCAATATTGGTGGTAAAGCGTACGATCTGCGCCAGAAATTTTCAACAGGTCCTTCATTATGCCACTTAGCATTTGAAAATTTTCTCGCTGGGCTACTATATCTGCTGAGGAAAGGCTTTTTGATATTCTGATTGCTTCTATCTGAAGACGTTCAAGTTCCTCGGGGTCGTTTGCCTCTGCTGTAGCAATGTTGTAAGATTCCAGTGCAGAAACTAAATCAGCACTTTTTGAGGATGCTGCGCTTTGATCATCGGCAACCAAAGCGTCTTTTACCGTCAAATAAGCATCAATTATTCCTGATGTCGAATTGGAGTTATTAATTGAAACGGCCTTAGCAGATGATGATTCTTCGGAGGCATGCGTTTCCTCATTGCTTTCGCTTGTTGCCGATTTTTCTCCACAGGAATAAAGTGCGAAAGAAATTAAGGATACAAATAATAGGGTCTTTTTCATTTTGATTTAGTTAAAGTTTATATTTTATCTGTTTAAAACTGTGTGTGAGACACGCACAAGGTCGGATTAATGATTGTGTGTGGCAGTCATTGAGGAGGTAGCATCAGTCAGATTCAATACTGGCTGTCCTTTGAGATAGGTTTGTTTCACCTCACCACAAGTCAACATGGATGAACCGAAATAGGGATTAGTGATGTCTTTTTTCTCGCTGAGCCAAAAAGCTCCCTGATCACCAAAGGCCATTGGGCAATAGTCTTTGTAAACCACTTCCTTGTCCAATCCAAATGTCTCTGTCATTTCCAGAATGTGAAAGGAAAGCATGGAAAAGTGTTTTCTTGCTTCCTCGATATTTGGGGCTTGATTCATTTTGGTAGAAGCGTCTTTTATTCCGAAGACCATTTCCATCCATTGATCATGGCCTTGTCCACTTACCAAGTTCATATTGACAGCGCCCAGAGCTTGATCCATTCCGGTGATAGCCTTTTTACTTTCTGTAAAATTATCATCCACCAACCCATTTTTCACTAGAAAATAACTGTCAGCTACTTTAGTGATCTGACTTCTGAATTCTGCTGGGACTTCGATTGATTTGGTTTGCGGTCGCTTCATCATGCTATAGTTCCCTGAAAGTTGAGCTGCAGCGTCGATTGCAAAAACACCATTCGTCACTATTTCTTCACCTGCTTGCAAGCCTGACTCAATCAAATAATTATCACCCATTCTAGGGCCAATGGTCACTTCCCTCATTTCAAAAGAAGGAAACTCGGCATCGGGTACTTTCACGTAAATGACCGACCGTTTTCCTGACCACAGAACGGAAGTCCTTGGAACAGAAATGCCAGAAGAGGCCGGTTTTGCATTGGTCTTTATTCGGGCAGTTACAAACATTTCCGGCTTTAGCTTTTGTCCCGAATTGGTAATCTCGGCTCTCACTGACGCTGCTCGAGTATTTGGATCAAGTAAACGATCGATAAAACTGATTTTCGCTTTAAAAGCCTCTCCAGGGAATCCTGCAACTGAAAAATTGATTTCATTTCCAATATTCAAAAATGACAAGTCCGACTCATAGGCATCCAATAGAACCCAGAGCTTATCCAAATTTACCACATTGAAAAGGACAGTTCCAGTGCTTACATAATCTCCCACAGAGACATTTCGCTGAATTACGATTCCTGATTGATCGGCTAGGATGTCAATTTGCTCTTTAACCTCACCCGACTGTTCGATCGCATTAATCTGACTTTCGGTCAGTTTCCATAATCTGAGTTTTTCTCGGGCAGCTTGATAGAGTTCCGGGAAATCATTTTTGCTCTTGATTGCTTCCAGCAGTTCCCTCTGTGCTGACTGTAATTCAGGGGAATAAACTGTAGCGAGGCGTTGACCGACGCGTACTTGTTCTCCTGTAAAACTCACAAATAATCGCTCAATTCTTCCAGGAAACTTTGCAGTTACAGCCGCATTTTCACGCTCATCTGCTTGGATCTTTCCTGTGAGGAAAAGCTCTCCAGCAGCATTTGCACCGCTAATTTTGGTGGTTTGGATCTGAGCCATGGCCACAGCTTCCGGAGTCATCTCATATGCCAAAGGGTTGGAAGAACTAGTCCTTGCAGCAGTAACAGGAATCAAGTCCATTCCGCAGATTGGACAGTCTCCAGGTTCCGATAACTTGATGTTTGGATGCATGGAGCAAGTCCAAAGTTGGTTACTCAGGCTTTCCAAAGCGTGATCGTGCGAATCTGATGTTTCGTTTTGGTTTGGCTTAATCAGCCAACCAATCAATCCTCCCAGCACCAAAGTGCAAGTAATTAGCAGGATTTTATTGTTAAATATCTTTTTCATAATTATTCCTTATTGAATGTTTAAGTCTGATGAAGCAAGCATTTCTAGCATCGCAAGGCTTTGATACTGTTGGTTGATGGCATTGATTCGCCTCAATTGATAATCCAACAAACGCTGCTGTGTTCGAAGCACTTCTTCAAAATCCTGCCCGCTGTTTGTATAGGCAGTTAGACGAAGTTGAAGGTTTTGATTGACCAGATCTGTCTGTTCTGTGTAGAGCTTAATCTTACGTTCGGAATCTTCCCAGTCTCTAATTGAATTGGCCCATTCCATCGCTAATAGATTTTCGGTTTTTTGGCGATTCTGGAAAGCAGACTCTTTTAAATACTCTGTTTCCTTGATTTTTGAGTTTATTTTTTTACGGTAAATAGGCAAGGTCATGGTAACCATCGGCATGACCATGTCCCTTCCACCCATCATCATTCCACCTTCAAGTCGAGAAGTGAATGGCATGTAATTCACTCCCGCACCCAGCATCGGTCTACCATCTAATTTGACCATTCTGGCTTGCTGATCAAGGGCTGCCATTTCCGAGGTATACATGGCCAGCATCGGGTTATTAGATTTGATGCTATCTAAAATCGCTAGTTTCTCCATGTCCAATAGAAGAGGTTCCAGTGATTCTGCCAAGGATATCTCCTCCCATATTTCACGGTTGAGCAATTGATTGAACTTGATTTGCAAGGGCTCAAGATTAGCCTCCAGCAATTCAATGTTATTTTCCAATTCCTTCAAGTCAATCCGAATCTGTAAAACATCACTCATCCCGAAACCTGAACTCGATCCCATTCCACTTGACATGGGTTCAGTAGGAGTTGAATTTTGAGAGCTACCGGCACTCATGGAATTCATACCTGAAGCACCCGTTGCACTGCTTGAAGAGCTTGGGATTGGTGAGCTGGAGGGAGAAGAACCAGAGGAAGGAGGGGCCGAGGCTTGGTACTTGATCAAAGCAAGTCGCTCATACTTCTTTAGAAATTCAAGATTTTCTTTGCTGATTCGAATTTCTTCATTCATCCTAAATAGCTCATACCAAGTAGATTTTACCTGAAAAAGCAGTTGGTTTTTTTCTTCCAAAAAAAGCTGATACTGAGCATTAGCCATCTGGTTTGCTTCTTCCTTCTGAGTAGAAATCATCCCAAACCAAGGAAACATTTGCATCAGCTGAATGTCAGCCTGCTGATTTCCCATAAATCGCTCCATTGGTCGAAAGAAAAACCCGACTTGAAGCTGTGGATCAGCAAGGCTTGGCTGATTAACCCGCTCTACCGCAGCCATGTAATTTGCGTAGGCAGCTTTGAGCCCAGGATTGCTTTCTGCGGCTTGAATGAGATAGTCGTCTAACGTTTGAGCTTTTGTCTCAGTTGTAAATAATGAGAGGTGAAGGGTGAAAAGCAAAATCAGAATTCTGAAATCTGAAATCTTCGCCGTGGTTTGTGTCTCCACAAACCACTTTTTTACTGCAGTTAGTGGAGACACTAACTGCGGCAAGCGAAATATCCCATTTCCAAAATCCGAAATCTGAAATCCGAAATCTTTTTTTGTCTTGTTTTCCATGACCTTAAGCATTTGATTCTTCGGTGAAAACCGTTGAATCCGATTTGAATTTTCTTTCTGCCCACCAACAATAAAGGGTAGGTACGATGAACACGGTAGTGATTTCCAGCACCATTCCTCCCAATGAAGGAATCGCCATTGGAATCATAATATCCGATCCTCTTCCTGTGGAAGTGAAGATTGGAACCAATGCAAGCATAGTCGTGGCCGTTGTCATCATACAGGGCAAAACTCTTCGCTTGCCGGCTTCCAAGACTGAATCACGGATTTCCTGAATGCTATTAGGCTTGTTTTCTTTGAAGCTTTGATCCAAATATGAAGCAACCACCACACCATCATCGGTGGCGATACCAAACAGGGCGATAAATCCCACCCAGACAGCCACACTGAGGTTGTAGACTTTCATTTGGAAAAGATCCCGAAGGTTGGAACCGAAGAAGGAAAAATCCATAAACCAGTCCTGACCAAAAAACCAGATCATCATAAATCCTCCCGAGAAAGCCATGGCAATTCCGGTAAATACAAATAAAGTGGTCGAGACGGCCTTGAACTGAAAGTAAAGAATCAGAAAAATCAGAATTAAACTCAGCGGAACGACAATGGAAAGTCGCTCCTCAGCTCGAATCTGGTTTTCGTAAGAACCTGAGAAAACATACCGAACTCCATTTGGAACTTGGAGTTCACCCGAGTCGATCTTTTCTTGGAGATAACGCTGTGCATCTTCCACCACAGTCACTTCGGCAAAACCTGGCATTTTATCCAAGAGGACAAAGCCAACCAAAAAACTGTTTTCACCTCGAATCATATCCGGTCCAGGACGGTAGTTTATTTTGACTAATTGACCCAGTGGAATGTAATTACCGACAGGAGTGGGAATTTGAAGATTTTCGATTGCATAGGGATCATCACGAAACTCTCTGGCATAGCGAACCCGTATCGGAAAGCGCTCTCGACCTTCGACCGTGGTACTGAGTTTCATTCCACCAATAGCAGTCTCGATAAAGTCCTGAACATCCTTCACATTCAGGCCATATCGGGAAATCTGCTCTCGGTCGATGTCAAGTTCCAGATAAGGTTTACCTACAATTCGATCGGCAAAAACAGCTTCTTTTTTTACCGAAGACACTTCTTTGAGGTACTGTTCTAACTGTAAGCCGAACCGTTCAATTGTCTCTAAATCAGGACCATAAACTTTGATTCCCATAGGAGCTCTCATGCCTGTTTGAAGCATTACAAGTCGAGTCTCAATAGGTTGGAGTTTTGGGGAAGAAGTGACTCCTGGTAAATTGATCACGCTGACGATTTCATTCCAGATGTCATCCGGTGAAAGAATATGAGCTCTCCATTGCCGGAAATATTTTCCCTTTGGATCTTCTACCAAGTCTTTGACTTGAATTTGATTCGGAGTCATAGTTTCCGCGTCAAATAGCGAACCGTCTTTCAATTCATATTTTCCATCTTCATCCACCTTGAAACGAATTCGATTGCCATCAATATCTGTGGCATATTCGCTTTTGTAGTTAATGGTATTCTCAAACATCGACATTGGGGCAGGATCGATGGCAGTTTCTGCACGCCCTGCTTTTCCAACCACCATTTCTACTTCTGGGATTGCGGTAACCATCATATCCAGCTGCTGAAGGACTTCTTTGTTTTCTTGAAGCCCTGAGTGTGGCATCGTGGTCGGCATAAGCAGGAATGATCCTTCATTCAGAGAGGGCATAAACTCTTTTCCTAATCCCGGAAAAGTGTGAGACATACTTGACCATATACCGGTCGTTCGAATATTGACTCCGATCAAGTCAAGGCTTTTAGGGATAATTCCAAAAACACGATTAAATCCTATCCATACACTAATTCCGAGGAGAATTACGACCACTGGAAAAAGCATAAACTTCACTTTATTCGCTAGACACCATCTGAGAATTCGCGGATAAATTCTGATAAACCCAGCGAAACCGCCGAGCACAAGAGCGAGTAGAATTGCAATGAAAAGAAAATTAGTCAATGTGCTGACCGAAACCCCTAGAGGCATCCATTCCTGAGTCAGAAGCCAAGTAACAGCTAAAAGCGTGACGGCGATGATTAGGAAGTTTTTGCGCTTTTCGATTTTCTCAGGATAATGGTAAGCTAAAGTGTGTACCACTCCATATCCAAATAGCAACCAGCCAGCCCATGACCAAACCGTAATAGCTATGATTGGACCTAAGATGACTAGCCCATAATTAACGTAACGACCGATTTGGCCCTTGGCTTTTTTAATGGAAAAAATCCAATGCGAAAAAGCCGGCATGATCAACAGCGTGAAAATGACTGCTGATACAAGAGCGAAAGTCTTGGTATAGGCCAAAGGTCCAAAGAGCTTTCCCTCAGCAGCTTGAAGTGTAAATACTGGTAAAAAGCTGACAATTGTCGTAGTGACAGCGGTAATAATCGCTCCCGAAACTTCTGCTGTGGCCAAGTAGACGGTTTTGAGTTTTGATTGGCCAGTTGGAGCACTTTCCAGATGTCGGAGTATATTTTCATTGAGAATGATTCCAAGATCCACCATGGTGCCAATCGCAATGGCAATACCTGAAAGCGCCACGATATTGGCATCGACGCCAAAGTATTTCATGAAAATGAAACACATCAACACCGCCAATGGAAGCAGAGCGGAAATCAGCAAAGATGCCCGCAAGTTGTAAACCATGACGATAATGACCAAAATGGTGATCAGGATCTGAAGAGAAATCGCTTCGTATAAAGTCCCAAGAGTCTCATAAATCAAGCCTGTACGATCATAGAAGGGTACAATCGTTACTTTGGAGACTGTCCCATCAGCCAAGGTTTTTGAAGGAAGACCTTGGGAAAGTTTTTCGATTTCAGCTTTTACGGCTTCGATCACCTTCAGAGGATTATCTCCATATCGGGCTATCACAACACCGCTGACAGCCTCAGCGCCAGATTTGTCCAGAATTCCGGACATGTTTCTCGTTTGTGGACCGATATTGACTCGAGCTACATCTTGGATGCGGATCGGAACATTATCCGTCACTTTGACTACAGCCTTGTCCAAATCGGCTAGTTCATCGATGTAGCCCAATCCCCGAATAAAGTAATCCACCCGGTTGACTTCAATGGTATTGGCGGAAACATCCAAATTTGATTTTCGGACTGCTTCCATCACATCCATCAGCGTGACTCCATTTGCTTTCAGTGCTCCTGGGTCAA
>CAYTXN010000127.1:0-8957 GCA_964441195.1 uncultured Limnohabitans sp. | reverse complement strand
TTTTCAAACAATCCGATCGTCCCTCCTACCCAGTCCTTGTCTTTATTGAATTTAACGCCGATCATCTCACCTCGGCTTAGTCTGACAAGGTTGCCAACAATCGTTGGACTTTCATCTTTTTCAGGCCAAAGGCAAAGAACCCGGACCTCTACTTTGACTTTGCCATCAGGAGATTGGACTACAGGAGCATAATGGACTTTTTTCTGTAAGATGTAGAGATCCTTCTCCTGAACTGCTTCGATATCTTCCTTTTTCACATGGAAAATGACGCCTGCACCGGAAAATGAGAAAAGTGGTTTCAATACATAATTTTCCAAGTCATCTGGAATTGCTTCCAATTCACTTACCAGTTTCGTCTCGATGAAATAAGGCCCATGAAGATAAGGTAGAATGAATTTGGAAATACGTGTGTACCAATTGGGATGACCTGCCCACTCCACTTCCAATTCCTCCTCGAGGCTAAAGTCTAGCTTTAGGTCTTTTCTAAGATTGAGTTCATCAAAAATCACCCGATTGTAGATTCTTCTGATTCGGATCTTTTCTCCTGAAGCGTTGGTATAAAAGAGTTGCTTCGCTTCTTTAATAACCTCGGTCACGCAGATAATGGGAATTCCTAAATCTTGTTTGGCGTAATAAAAATCAATCTTAGTGTTTTGTTTTTCAGGTTCAATCTCCAGCAAAACCACCTCATGAGGCACAAAATTCCCCAAAACCACCTCCTTTAAAATTGAGAGGTAATCTGATTCCTCCATGCCTTCAGGATAGGGAGAAAGTTCGCTTAGAAATGGATAATATTTTAAAATCTTTCGGTAGAGATTAAACTGAAAATTGAAAATTGAAGGAAATCCCTGCACTTCGATCAGCTTGGGAATAAGCTGTCCATTCTCCTCACAAATCCCAAAATCAATTGCTAAAAACTGGGTATGGGCATCTTCTGCCGGGACTGCATTATTCAGTTCAATCGACCGCTGTGTCAATTCCTTGAAACCCGGTCTTTTGATAAAGTCTATGACTTGATGGCTGCCATCTAGAATTTGTCTGCTTAGACTTTTCGGGATAAAAAATGGAGTTTCTGCAATTCGAAACGTAGGCATATAGTCAAAATCAGAAGCAATATCTTCCAAAAAAGCCTGATACTTTTCAATTGAAAAAGCGGCATTAAACCGAGTTCTAAAGGATTCAATCATGAAAAATCAAGTCAATGATGGCGTATTGATCAATTTTAGTTTGCGTATTGATTGCTCAAGAAAATTAGGAATCAGCGTCTCATTGGTTTTGTAAATTTTATTCTCATCCACAAGATCTTCAAGCATCGTCCGAAACTTTGCTTTCCCTTTGAGTTCGATGATCTTTTCACGCACCATGGGCTTTTTCAAATGCTCCAAAAAGCTTACAGCATCTGCCTCAGGGTGGAATTGTGTTCCGACAATTTCTTCAGAAAATCGGATCGCCATGATTGCGCGCTCGTACTCCACATGATTTCGGATTTTTTCCAAAGCGATAATTTTCGCTCCCAAAGATTTGAATTTTCTTTTATCAGGCTGAACAACCTGATAGTCTCTAGAATCTACTGCCCAGAAAGGATTTTCAAGATTAACAAAAAGTGGATCCTGAAGTCCTTCAGCAGTTTTATGTATAGTGGTGACACCAAAAGATGTAGATTTTCGCTTCGTAATTTGACCTAAACCAAAATGCTTACAGGCCATCTGAAAAGAATGACAAATGAGCAAAAGCTGCTTTTTCTTAGCATGGTTTGAGTTCCAAATCCAGATTTGATCCAAAAATTCATTGTACAATAGATCCCAATTCCCATCCCCTTCACATGGATTTCCCGGTCCACCAGTAGAAATAAAAAGATCAAAATTGCGAATATCAGGAATTTCAGCCTTCCCCCTTACATCAAATTCACGGTAACTGATTTCCTCAGAAAATCTGGAAAGAATATCATGGATGCAGCGCATACCCTGATTGGGTTCGCCATCATACATATCCAAAATTGCCAGACTTACTTTTTTCTTTCCCACGGTACTTTTAATTATCATTGGTACAAAGGTAATCAATCACTCAAATCCCCTCTGTAAACTTTCCGGTAATAAAATCAACCACTGCCTCCAGACTTCCTGTCTTTTCAAAGACATCAAGCTGCTGATCAGCACCTGTTCCTCTTTCCAATATTTTATGAACGTAATTTATCTCCTCCCGGCTACCTAATTCATCTACCACATCCTCCACAAAATCGAGTAATTCCATAATCAAATCCTTGGTAGGAACCTCTATTTTCCTTCCAAAGTCAATCAAAAGTCCATCTATTCCATTTCTTGCCGCTCTGAATTTATTTTCCCGGATCAGTGCGATTCGATAGATATTAAAGCTTGTATTGCTCATCAGAAGCTTATAGAGCTTGGCAACCACCGCTTGAATTAGAGCCACGATACAGATTGTCTCATCCACGGTCAGACACATATCGCAAATCCTAAACTCGATCGTGCTGAAAAAAGGATGCATCCTTAAATCCCACCAGATTTTTTTGGGATTATCAATGCAATTCGTCTTGACTAATGTCTCCAAGAAATTATCATACGACTGAACAGAATCAAAGTATTCCGGCAAACCTGTTCTTGGGAATTTGGCAAAAACTTTGGCTCGAAAAGCCTTGAATCCTGTATTTCTTCCCTCCCAAAAAGGAGAGTTGGTTGTCAAAGCATAGATATGAGGCAAGAAATAACAAGCCTGATTCATGAGCTGTAGTGCGATTTCTCGATTCTCAATTCCTACGTGGACGTGCAAGCCAAAAATCAGATTGGATCGGGCGATGTCTTTTAGCTCATTGACAATGTTATGGTAACGGGGGTCATCCGTGATTTCTTGATCTTGCCATTTTGCAAAGGGATGAGTGCTTGAAGCTCCGACCACCAATCCTTGTGCAGAGGCGAGTTCAAAGATTTTATTCCGAAGGAACGCCACTTCCTTTCGTGCTTCGGCTACATTTTGGCAAATGTTGGTACCCACCTCCACCACGGATTGGTGCATTTCTGCTTTAACTTGTTCCTTCAAGGTTATTTTTCCTCCCTCCACGATTTTGGACATGTGAGAGCGAAGATCCCGGGTGACAGGATCGATGATCATGTATTCTTCTTCTACTCCTAGCGTAAACCGCGGGAGTTTTTTCGACTCATTTGCCATACCTTTTCGCTTAAAATCTTTTGGCCATTTCGACCGAATTTTTCATAAATGTGCCCCAAGTAAGATTCATCTTTCCTGGTTTTTGTGCTTTGGCATAGGCAATAGCCATTTTAGCTGCTTCCTCCACTACCCAATCAAAATTGGCTTGTCCTACCGAATTGATGTCCGCGTCTGGAGCAGGATTACCGAAATCAATTGCATAAGGAATCCCATCTCTCACAGCAAATTCCACGGTATTGAAATCGTACCCCAATCCTTCGCAGAGCTTAATGGTATAATCTTTTACGGTGCTCAGTAATTTTTTGGATGCTGGAGCTTTATCAACCACATAGCGTAGGTGATGAGGATTTCGAGGCTCATACTCCATGATCCGTACAGCTTTGCCTCCCAGGCAATACACTCTGAAGTACTCGTCAAAAAGAATCTCCTCTTGTAGAAGCATTACAAGTTGTCCTGTTTCAGGATGCTTTTGAAAAAACTCCTCTTTGTTTTCCAACCGATAAACATGCTTCCAACCTCCGCCTGCATAAGGCTTCATGTACGCCGGAAAACCAGTGTAATTGAAAATCCCTTCCCAATCTAAAGGAGCCACTAGATTCCGAAATGACTTTCCAGTCGTATCATCGGGATGCTTAGCAGAAGGCAAAAGCACAGTCTTAGGCAGTGGAACACCAAGTTGGTCAGCGAGGCAATTATTGAAGAACTTGTCGTCTGCACTCCACCAAAATGGGTTGTTGATTACAGCAGTACCAGTAAGTGCTGCATTTTTCAGATAAGCTCTGTAAAAAGGCACATCCTGAGAAATTCGGTCAATTATGACTGCATATTCGGTCAATTCATTTTGAACAACCTTGTCGATTCGAACTGGTTCTGCGGTAATTCCTTTGGGTGCTATTTGGTTGACCCGCTCCACAAAGGCATGAGGAAATGTATCCTCCATGCCGAAAAGTATCCCTATTTTTTTCATAATAATGTAGTCTAAAATTGATGTGTTTTAATTGAATTTGATGGTAGATAAATAGTGTGGGAACATTTCTTTCCAAACTGGCCAATCGTGTTTCTTTTCATGGCGGACGTCAAACCAATGTGGAACTCCCCTCTTTTCCAAAACATCATGAAGTTTGATATTGGCATCGTAGCAAATATCCCAATTGGAAGTACCCAGGATTATTTTCATATTCCAAAGCTCATGATCGCTTAAACCGGGAAGATATTCCAGTGGACTATTATAAAAGATATCGTCGTGCTGATATCCGTCCATGAAGTTTCGAATGTCAAATGCACCACTCATGCTAAACATGTGGCTAACGTATCCTGGATGACGGAAAGCAAAGTTCGCTGCATGATATCCTCCGAAACTACAACCTGCCATTGCCACCTTGGAAGCAGGGGTATTTAAGCGAATTCGCTCTACGATTTCATGACAAATCATTTTGTCATAGGCCACATGGTTCTGTATTCGCTGATGCGGATGAATTCCCTTATCATAAAAACTCTGGGCATCGTTACTCTCTGGACAAAAGATCTGAACTAAACCTTGCTCAATAAACCAATGAGCTGATCCAATCAACCCCATATCCCGGTTTTCATGAAATGAACCTTTAGATGTCGGGTAAACTACGACCGGATAACCTGCATGGCCGAAGACCAACATTTCGACATCTCGATTGAGATTTGGCGAAAACCATTTAAAATATTCTTCTTTCATAAATTAGATTTTGACCAATAAAACCGGGCATTGTAACTGATACCAAATACTAGTCAAAATTCATTGAAAAAAAAAAATCGCAACAAAAGCCTTTATGAAGGAATAGTTAATTTTTAATTTCTTCGGAATGAGAAACAGAAATCAATCGAGAAAAAAGCAGTCTAACCAACCCAAGGATGATGATTCCCGCCAAAACTCCAATTAAAATCCACTTGCTTGAAGTAAAAATTGAAGCCAATGTGGCTAGAGTTGTGTTTTGATCAGGTAAGAGGTTAAGGATCTGAATCACCATTAAATTTTCGAAAAAATCCATCACCATAATGGAAACAGGAATCAAAACAATCCAATTGCTTTTCCAGAGTTTCATTAAAATTCCTGAAAAAAAAAGGCCATAAATAACTAAATAAGGCATATCTAAGGCCAAAATTCCAAATTTGTAGCGCTGTTGCTCTTCAATAGTCAATTGACTCATAGCAGCGTATGCCTCCTCTACGGTGTAGGCAAACTTTAAATCAAGCGCATATTCTTTTGGCATAAATTTCCCCAAAAGGAAATTAGCCAAGAGAAAGAGACCGAACAGTATCAGGAGATTTTTCCATTTACTAAGAAATAGAAAGAGGGATTTCATAAGTGGAATAGACGGCAGATTTCAATAGTTAAGTAGGGAAAAATTCAAAAGAATTACAAACTATCTCCTTTGTTTTTCTATCAATTTCTACCAAAATCATTCAATAACAGTTGATTGTCTATCAAAAACCTATCTTTAACTGGACTTACTTCCCTTTGAACCAATCCGAATACATCGGGTAGTTTTTGGCAGTCCTTAAAATCACGGCCTCCATTTCAGGTCCTGAGTCTTTGACTTTTTTTGCAGGCATACCAGCATAGATTGAATTGGCTTCAACAATTGTATTCGCAAGAACAACTGCTCCTGCAGCAATCACCGCCCCAGAATTGACCACAGCACCATCCATCACTATAGCACCCATGCCGATCAGTACTCGATCATGAATGGTGCAGCCATGGACACAGGCGTTATGGGCTATGGAAACCTGATTTCCAATGTGGGTAGGAGCTTTTTGATAAGTACAATGAATGATCGCACCATCTTGAATATTAGTATCATCCCCTATTCGGATTTCATGTACGTCACCTCGTACGACAGCATTAAACCAAACGGTGCAATTCTTACCCATGATTACATCCCCAACGACTGTCGCATTTGGCGCGAGCCAGCAATTGTCTCCAAACTCAGGAGTTTTCCCCTTAACTTCCATGATTAGTGCCATTGATTCTATTTCGTTTAATTCTTGTCTTTCTAAATAATTGACCAGAATTCAATCTTTTTTTCTGTCTTGATTGAACTTTTTTAAGTAGTGGTGGTTTTCATGTATATACATACAAATTTTAGAAAACCAATCCAAAAAACGCACAATGAAATTAACCAAACAAATCGGACTCTTCGTAGCAGCTTCTATGTTAGCCTTTGCCTGCGGAGCACCAAACGAAACAGTAGAAACTTCAGAAGCACAAGAAGTATCAGAAGCTACAGGACAAACTTTGTCTTTAAAAACAGATGAGACAAATATTGCTTGGAGAGGTTACAAGCCAACTGGTCAGCATTTCGGTAAGATTCCTGCAACTACAGGCCAACTAGTAGTGGCTGATGGAACTATCACCGGTGGTTCATTTACCTTTGACATTCCAAGTTTAACCATCGAAGATATGGAAGCAGGAACTGAAAATCACGGTAAACTTTATGGCCACCTGCAGTCCGCAGATTTCTTTGACGCTGCGAATCATCCAACTGCAACATTCGAAATCACAGGTGCTGAGCCATTTTCTGCTTCTGATGTGGTAGAGGACAAGGAAGAATTCACTTCTGAAAACACTCCAAATGCTGCAAGTTCACTTTCTCCAGATGCTCCAACCCATTGGATCAGCGGTAACTTGACCATGAGAGGCACTACTAAAAACATTAAGTTCCCTGCAGCGGTTACTATTGCAGACGGAACAGTGAAAGCAAAAGCTGGTTTCAACATCGACAGAACTGCTTGGGGTCTTGCTTACGGTGACGAAGCAACTGCAGCTGACAAAGCAAAAGACCAGTTTATCTACAATACCGTCTCCTTGGTATTGGACGTAACTGCTCAATAAATACCAACTACCCAATGATAAAAGAGGGATTCTTCGGGATTCCTCTTTTTTTTGTACCAAAATGCAAACTTATCTCTTTTTCTACCCGCTTGATTTTCCACTTTGGAGAGAAAAATTAGCCTATTGGGCAGATAAAAATTTCCAATTTTTCGCATTGGCCCAAGGAAATGATCATCAGTATCCTGAAGGACCATTTGATTCAAATTTTTATGCGGGAAATAAGGAGTTGAATGAAAAGGAACTATGGAGTAAGGATGGTTTCAAAGTCGGGATCATTGGATATGATTTCAAAAACCGCGTTGAAAAATTAACGAGCAGCAACCCTGCGTTTTTCCCGCTTCCTGAGCTTTGTTTTTTTGAGCCGGACTTGATTTTCAAATTAGTTGAAAATGGAATTTATAGCTCAATCGAAATTCCTGAAGCATATTTGAGCGAAATAGAAGCCCAAATCCTTCCAGAACACCCATCATTTTCCTGTAAAGTTTCAGCTCAGATTACACGAGACGAATATCTCAAGAGCGTCCTCAACATTCAAAATGAGATTCTGGAAGGTAATACTTATGAAGCCAATTTTTGCCAATCATACTCAGGGACATTTGATTCCTGGGATCCAATTGCTGCATTCTTTAAGTTGAATGAGCTTTCCAAAATGCCTTTTGCTGCATTATTCAAAGCAAAAAACAAGTGGTTGGTTTCGGCTTCTCCTGAACGATTTTTGAAAAGAACTGGAACAAAACTAATTGCTCAGCCCATCAAAGGCACTATTCAAAGAGGTGCCACTCCCGAGGAAGATGCTGAAAACCGAGAAAAATTAATTTCAAGCGAAAAGGAACGAGCGGAAAATCTAATGATCACAGATCTGATGCGGAATGACTTAGCCAGAGTTTCCAAAACAGGTTCTATCAAAGTTGAAGAGCTTTTTGGAATTTATCCATTTCCTCGAGTCTTGCAGATGATTAGTACAGTCAGTTCTGAAATCAATGATGATGGAACCTTTGAAGAAATCATCCGAGCTACTTTTCCAATGGGAAGTATGACGGGAGCGCCAAAAATTAGCACGATGAAAATTATCGAACGGGAAGAGAGCTTTAAAAGAGGTTGGTTTTCCGGAGCATTTGGCTGGATAGATGAAAGCGGTGACTTTGACTTTTCGGTAGTTATTCGTTCCATTATTGCAGATTTGGAAGCGAAAAAGCTCTATTTTGGAGTGGGCAGTGCGATCACCATCGATGCTTCAGCAGAACTGGAGTATGATGAATGTGAGCTGAAAGCCCAAGCCCTTTTTGAGTTGCTTCGTGGAAACTAATCAAGAAATCCTCCCTCCCATTCGCAAAATCATCCATGTGGATATGGACGCGTTTTACGCTTCAGTGGAGCAGCTGGATCATCCGGAATGGCGAGGAAAACCGCTGGTTGTCGGTGGAAATGAAGCGCGTGGCGTGGTAGCAGCTGCGAGTTATGAAGCCAGAAAGTTTGGAATCTTTTCTGCGATGTCTTCTGCTTTAGCTGCAAAAAAATGCCCGCATCTGATTTTCGCCAGAGCTCGATTTGATCGATATAAAGAGATTTCAAATCAGATCAGAGAGATTTTCCATGAATACACCGACTTGGTTGAGCCGCTATCTTTGGATGAAGCCTTCTTGGATGTCACTGAAAACAAAGCAGGGCTAAAATCTGCGATCTTGATTGCAAAGCAAATCCGAGCCAAGATCAAGGAAAGAACTGGACTCAATGCCTCTGCCGGAGTCAGCTACAATAAATTTTTGGCAAAAATCGCTTCCGATCTCAACAAACCTAATGGACAAGCGGTGATCTTACCGGAAGAAGCCGAAGCTTTTTTGGAAAAGCTACCCATAGGGAAATTCTTCGGAATCGGGAAAGTGACAGCCGAGAAAATGCAAAGCCTCGG
>CAYTXN010000126.1:0-9019 GCA_964441195.1 uncultured Limnohabitans sp. | reverse complement strand
CATTTTGGCTGATTCAGCTGAAGAAATCGCGATATCGGCCAATTGCTCCGAGGTCGGATTTGGCACTACAGCGCAATCTCCAAATACCGATACCCGATTTGGCAGACACATAAAGAACACGGATGAAACGGTGGCAACTCCAGGTCTTGTTTTAACAAACTGAAGGGCAGGTCGGATCGTGTGCTGTGTGGTATGAACCGCCCCACTGACCATTCCATCAGCATGGCCTTTGAACACCATCATCGTTCCAAAATAAGAGACATCCATCATCAGATCTCTAGCCATTGCAATGGTTAATCCTTTGCTTTTGCGAAGCTCAAACAGTGTCTGGGCATATTCCTCAAATCTCAGGGAACTAACTGGAGTTTCAATCCTGACAGAATTCAAATCAAGAGAGAGATTGAGTCGCTTAATGGCAATTTCAATGGACTCTTTGTTACCCAAAATTGTCAATGCCACCACATCCTGCTTGATCAATTGATCAGCTGCAATTAGAATCCGATCATCTTCTCCCTCTGGTAAAACAATATGTTTCTTGCTGGATTTGGCACGCCTAACGAGTTGATACTGGAACATCCTAGGTGTGAGCACTTCGGAATGAAAGGCGACAATCTTGTCTGTCAAGGCTTTTTCATCCACTGCCTGTTCAAAAAGTCGAATCCCGATGGCTATTTTCTCTTTATCATCTGCCGAGATTCGGGCTTTAATATCATTGATTTTGGTAACAACTTCAAAGGTCGCTTCTTCCACCTGAAGAATCGGAACCACCGTCTCCAAACCCTCAACTAACTGCACAATAGAATCCTCCGGCAGCATTCCACCTGAGAGAACCAAACCAGCGATTTTTCCAAAATTCTTTGAAATATTTGCCTGCAAAGCTCCAATAATGATATCACCACGGTCACCTGGAGTAATGACCAATGTATTGTTTTGAACTCTTTGGAGAAAGTTCCGCAATTGCATTGCGCCTACGATCACATGATCCACACGATTGGTGAGAAGATTATCTCCAAAAAGAACCTTTGCTCCCATTGAGTCACGGATTTCCTCCATCGTAGGGTTACTCAATTCCAAATGAACAGGAATGACACTGACCAGAATCTCTTTTGGAAGTGAATGCTCCAATCGCCTTAAAATATCCGCTTCTTTTCCCTGTTCAACTTTATTGGCAACAAGGGTTAGCACTTGAACCCCATTGGAGATAAATGCACTGGTTGTAGAGATTGCCTGCTCGACAATTTCCGAATCGGATTTGTGAGCACAGTTTAGAATTATTGCAGCAGGAATACCTAAGTTTTTTGCAATTGACACATTCCCATTAAACTCCACATTGGTGCTAATGCCTGCAAAATCAGTCCCCTCCACTACCACAAAATCTGAAGACTCCTGAAGTCTCTTGAACTTTTCGATGATGGTATCAATCAAAAACGCCTCGTTTTTTCGGTTGATTTCCTTGAATGCTTTATGAATTGTAAAGGAAAACATGTCCTCATAGGGCTGAGTAAGCTTGAAATGCTCTTTGATGAGGGTGAGACGTCGATCCTTCTCTTTTTTACCAACAGTAATGATGGGTTTGAAATAAGAGATTTTGTCTGTTTTGCCTGCGAGTAGATTAACTAATCCCAGCGCGTAGATGGATTTTCCGGAAAAAGGCTCAGTAGTCGTGAGATAGATGGCATTAGTCATAGCGGGTAAAAAAGCTTTTGGTATTGATATTTTAATTCCCCTCAAAATAGAACATATAATTTCGGGATTATCCTGACAAAGATCATCTCGGATCAAATTTTAATCAAAAAAGCCCAGAATGATCAGCTTTTAACTGGTCATGGAATTTTAAGCCTGAAGAAAAACTGATTTTTTCTATCTTCCTCCTTTCGTTTCAAATGAGCCCTAAAACCCCACCCCTTACCCGACAACTTGGACTTCTTGGACTGACGGCGACCGGCATCTGCTCGATGATCGGGGCGTCGATCTACATTGTGCCTTTTATGATTCAGCGCAATGTGCCGGGCATCGGTCCTTATGTACTTCCTGCCTTTCTCATCGCTTCTATTCCTGCGATTTTTGCAGCTTTATCCTATGCAATTCTGTCCTCGGCAATGCCTAGAGCCGGAGGATCTTACCTTTATGCGAGCCGGGCCATTCATCCCTTTTTAGGTTTTATAGCGAGCTTTTCACAGTGGTTTGGCTTGTCGATCGTGATCGGAGTGATCGCCTATGTGGTCGTTCCATTTTTTCGGGATGTAGCCTTGGCTTTGGATTGGCAGATTTTAGCTGAATATCTAGAGACTCCATGGATTCGAGTCGGACTTGCTTTAATTTTTCTTTGGACGTTTGTCTATGTAAATGTGCTAGGCGCAAAATTCTACGAACGAACACTAATTCCTTTAATGATTCTGATGTTTGTCTTGGGAGGAATTGTGATCGTAGCGGGCTTGAGTTTTAACCATTCAGATTTCTTGGCTGCCTTGTCGGGAAATGATGTGACAACCTTGGATTTAAGCGCGGCTATTTTCCATTGGCCGACATTCCTTTCTGCTGCAGCCTTGCTTTTTTCCAGTTTTATAGGTTTCGACTCGATCGCGCAGGCAGGTGGCGAAGCTAAGAATCCGACTAAAAACCTTCCAAGAGCCATTGGTTTGGCGATTTTGAGTGTGGGGCTATTTTACATCTGCTTCACTTATGCTGTGTATCATGCCGTTCCTTGGCAGTTTGTAGCACAGGAAGCGATGCAAAAGGACATCACCGCCGCTGGAATTCTCAGCTATTTGCTTCCCTCGGGATTAGGAGTCTTGATTTTGCTGGGAGCGGCTATTGCCTTGCTGAATGATCTCCCCGCAATGATTTTATCTGTTTCAAGATTGGTTTTCTCCTGGGCGAAAGACGGGATCTTCCCGACCTCACTCGCTAATATTCACTCCAAATATCAAACTCCACACTTAGCGATTATTCTCAGTGGATTGATCTCGTCCATCGGAATTCTTGGAAGTCATTTTGCAGGAGATTTCTTCCTGGGAATTGACATCATGGTCACCTCGATGCTGGTCAATTTCCTGCTGATGTGCATTTCTGTCATCCTTTTCCCGAAAATCAATCCCCTACTTGCAACTCAAATCAAAATCTTCAGATCCAGAGAACTTCAATTGTTTATCGGAATTTTAGGAACGATTTTGATTTCATTCTTTTTGATAATTCATACTTTCAAGGATCTGAATTCAAATGCATCCGCTTGGTATTTTCATTCTACACCTGTTTGGCTGATCGTGATGAGCATCGCTTCCTTACTTTTCTTTTTCCAATGGAGAAAACTCAAAGCATCAGGAGTAGATACCAAAACTCAATTTTCAACCCTTCCCTCTGAATAAACCTAAGTATGAATACCTCCAGATACAGCGAACTCGCACCCGGACTAAGGATCAGCCGTGCCTTGATAGGACTTTGGCAGATTGCCGACATGGAGCGAGATGGACAAAAAGTAGATCCAAAAGCAGGTGCTGAGGCAATGAAACAGTATGTGGATGCGGGCTTCACCTCTTTTGATATGGCCGATCATTATGGATCATCAGAAGAGATTGCAGGTGTTTTTCGGGAAACTTACGGCAAAGATGCTGCGCAACTTTTCACCAAGTGGGTCCCTTCTCCTGATCGAATCACCAAAGATCAAGTGAGAAAAGCGGTCGAACTTGCGCTAGCGCGAATGAAAAGCGATGCCATTGATCTGATGCAATTTCACGCTTGGCAATATTCCCATCCGAGTTGGTTGGACAGCATGTTTTGGCTTCAGGAACTAAAAGAGGAAGGTCTGATCAAGCATCTTGGACTGACCAATTTTGATACCGCTCATTTAAGTATTGTTGTAAATTCAGATATAGAAATAGCTTCAAATCAAATTTGTTATTCCCTTCTCGATCAGCGAGGTGCAGGTCGGATGACGGAGCTTTGCTTGAAGCATAATGTAAAGCTTTTGGCATTCGGGACAGTTGCAGGTGGATTCCTTTCAGAAAAGTGGCTGGGCGCACCTGAGCCTAGTCTGAATGACAAGCTCACTTGGTCACAGATGAAATACAAGCGCTTCATCGATGCGGCTGGAGGTTGGAATCAATTTCAAAATCTCCTTCAGCCTTTAGATCAAATCGCTCAAAAACATCAAGTTGGCATTGCTACTGTTGCCAGTCATTTCATCATGAACCAGCCAGCAGTCGGGGGAGTCATCATCGGTGCAAGACTTGGTCAAAGTGCACATATTACTGAAAATGAGAAGCTTTTTTCATTTCAATTAGATTCGGAAGACCTAGCACTATTAAAGTCAAGTCTGGCAACTTTAAATGCCATTCCGGGAGACTGTGGTGATGAATATCGTAAACCTCCTTTTCTCACCGCCTCGGGTGACTTGAGCCATCATGTGGCCAGTTTTCCAGCACCATACCCTACCAAAGAAGGTTCCGATGGACGAACAAAAGCGCTGAGCGGCACAATCTGGGAAGACATTGCCGGGTTTAGCAGAGCAGTGAGAAAAGGCAACCGAATTCTGGTTTCCGGCACTACGGCAACACACGGCACGAAAGCCATCGGGGGAAAAGATCCCGCAGCTCAGGCCCATTTCATTTTGGACAAAATCGAAGGAGCGATCCAATCCCTTGGTGGAAGCATGGAAGATGTCGTCCGCACTCGGATTTTCATCCGAAATGCGGATCAATGGGAACCGATATCCAGGGCTCACGGACAGCGATTTGCCGAGATTCAACCTGCCAACACCATGGTGCGGGCTGACTTGATTGGGGATGAGTATTTGGTAGAAATGGAGGCGGAAGCGGTAATTTGATTTCGATTTGCGGAATTCGGAAGCCTGATTTGCCTTACATTTTATGATATTTAAACCTTTCAGAATTACCTAATTCCTCTTTTTTCAATAACTTGAAATCAATAACCCAAAGCAAACAATCATGAAAACTCTTCTCTCAACTCTGATTCTATTCCTTTTGGTAGTCTTTGCAACTAAAGCTCAAGACGGTATCAACATCTCTGGTACATGGATCTTGAATGTACAAACAGGTGCAGGAAGTGGATCACCTACTTTTGTGCTCAAGCAGGAGGCTGAAAAAATCACAGGAACCTACACAGGACAGCTTGGAGATTCTCAAGTAACTGGAACATTAAAGGGAAATGTGATTCATCTTGAATTTTCAATTCAGGGAAATTTAATCACTTATGATGGCTCAGTCGCTTCCTCCACGGAAATGAGCGGAAAAGTGAATCTGGCAGATATGGCTACGGGAACTTTTACAGGGAAGAAAAAATCTTGAGTTCAGTTTCGACTTAAAAAACTTATTCTTCCCAATTCAGATTTTCGAACCCTAAGTCACTACCCTCATCTACTTTAAATCATGAGAATAATTATTCAAATCGTGCACAGGTTCGATTTCGGGTTAGTTTCTTGACTTTTGTTTTTCCTTTTGGAAATATTCATCAATCGTCATCATGCCCGAATGAATCGTCCTCAACTCAGGAATATTCACTTTGAATCTAGACTCCCGATACCAGTCAAACATTTTGCGGATTTCAGGCATAAAATTCATTAACAAAAATGTCATCAACCGAGATTTTTTAGGTTCACTATTGAATGCTTTTTTGTACGCCTCCAACAATCGAGAATAAGTCACTTCATCTCCGGCAATGTCAATGGTTTCATTCAAATATCGATTAGGATTAATGAAAGCATCTCCGGCAAACCATCCGATATCGTCAGTAGAGATCATTTGAAGTGTTGTGTTTTCTTTTAGGACCTTAGAAAGAATGGTCCAGTGAAATTTCGCGCTAAAATCTGATGGTCTTAAGTTTTCCATGAAATAAACGGCTCTAAGAAAAGTATAAGGAATACCCAAGCTCTGAATATATTTTTCACACTCGTATTTTGTGTCAAAATGTGCCAAATTTGGATTGTCATCACATCTGGAAATAGAGGCAAATACGAACTGCTGAACACCATATTTCTTGGCGATGTCTGCTAGGTTTTTGTTTTGGATCACCTCCTTCTTTCCGGTGCCGGATTCCCAAAAATTGGTGACTGAAAAAACGCCATAAACTCCTTGCATGGCATATTCTAGCGATTCGATTTTGTTGAGGTCACCTTTGACCACTTCAATGCCTAATTTCTCAAGTGATTTGGCATTATTACTGTCAGGATTTCTAGTCAAAGCTCGGACTTTTGCCCCTGCTTTTACTAAATTAAGTGCAGTTGCTCCACCTTGTTTTCCAGTGGCGCCAGTCACAAGGAATAATTTTTCTTGAATTATCGGCATATTAAGAATTATAAGTTCTAAACTAAACAAATATATGATTTTCAATAAGTTAAAAAATTTTATGAAACCTAGGTCAAAGTTTTCTAATCATTTTGGGGTTTTATTAGCAGTGCTATTGGGTCTTATCTCATCCAGTTGCGCGGTGAATCCCGTCACAGGCAAAAAGCAGGTGGTCTTGATGTCAGAGGCACAAGAAATCGGAATGGGACAACAAGCAGACCCTGAAATCACCGCGTTTTTTGGAGTCTATGAAGATCCAGAAATCCAAAAATTTATCACAGAAAAAGGCCTTGAAATGGCGGCAGTTTCCCATCGACCAAAACTTGATTATAACTTCAAAGTAGTGGACTCCCCGGTGATCAATGCTTTTGCTGTTCCAGGGGGCTATGTTTATTTCACGCGTGGAATCATGGCTCATTTCAACAATGAAGCTGAATTTGCCGGAGTTTTGGGTCATGAAATTGGCCATGTGACCGCAAGGCACTCGGTCATTCAGCAGCGAAATCAAATGCTGGGTCAAATAGGAATGATCGCCGGAATGGTACTCGTTCCGGAATTAGCAAACTTTGCTGAACCACTGTCCCAAGGAATGCAAGTTGCACTTTTGAGCTTTGGTAGAGATGCTGAGCGCCAATCAGATGAACTAGGTGTGGAATATTCTTCCCGAATTGGGTATGATGCTACCGAAATGGCTGGTTTTTTTAACACTTTGGAAAGACAAGGTGCAAAGCAAGGCGCTAGTGATATCCCTGAATTCTTATCTACTCACCCATCTCCTGCAGAACGAAATGTTACCGTAGCTCAACTGGCTGAGGAATGGAAGGCAAAATTAAAATTGACCAATCCAGAGGTCAATCGAAATTCATATTTGAAGTTGATTGAAGGAATAGTGATCGGTGAGGATCCAAAACAAGGATTCGTGGAGAACAATATTTTTTACCATCCTGTGTTGAAATTTCAATTCCCTACACCGCAGGATTGGAACTTCCAAAACTCTCCACAGCAAGTTCAAATGGGGCCAAAAGCCGGAGATGCCTTACTTTCTTTCTCTTTTGCAGGAACAGGTACAATGGAGGAAATTGCACAGAAAATATTAGAGCAATTCAAGTTAGAACTAGTGGAGTCCAAAAAAGAAACCATCAATGGTTTGCCTGCTTTCATGATGGTAGCGGATCAAAAACAAGAGCAGGGCACCATACGGGTTCTTTCTACTTTGATCGAGTTTGGGGGAAATACTTACCATATTTTAGGCGTCACAGCTTTAGCAAATTTCCCACAATATCAGCCCGTATTCCTTTCAACTGCCAGAAATTTTAAGGAATTGAAAGATGCCGATAAGCTAAACCGTAAGCCGGATGTCGTCCGGCTCTATACAATTCCTCAGCGAATGAGTCTTGGAGATGCTTTGAAGAATGCTAAAATGCCAACAGAACGTTTTGATGAAATAGCTATTCTAAACGGAATGCTTTTGAATGATCAGCTAGAAAAAGGAACCCTGATTAAGGTTATTGGTAAATAAAAATTTGACTCAAAAGGAAGCTCAGGGTCTGAAACAAAAAAAATAAAAACCATTGAGAAAATTAAGGGAATTAAGTTTCTCGGAACAATTCAGCTCTAAAAACAAGAAATTCCATAAAGGCAGAAAGAACTCACGATAAAAATCTCCCAGCCCTTAATTTTCTTAATTCCCTTAATGGTTGAAAAAATTTAAATATTTCCAATAGTTTAATTTCATCCCCCGCTTACTTCGTAATAATTTCTCCTGTCGATTTGTGCTTTAGGATTGTTTTCCTATCTCCATTCGGCAGGAGTTCTTCTTTTATCAGCCAATAGTTTTTATCAAATTCTTGGTAAACGGATGGTTTCGAAAGACCTCTTTTTCCTCGCCAAATAGGTAGCTGAACCGGTTCCCAAAGTTTGGTTTTGGCAGATTTGTAGGCCGCATCTATAATCGCATTAACCACATAGCCGTCATAGAATGTTTCTCGGGGTTGTGTCCCTTTTTCGAGGGCATCAAACATGTCAATAAACATATTCGGATAGCCCAATTCATGTGCTTCATCGCCTACAGGAAAGAGCCAGCCAGCCGAAGTTTCGGCCTTCTCAGCTACATAATCGTCTCCATTTCCGCTGGAAAACATTTCGAATCCCGTGCGCAAAAAAGAATTGATCCAGATGGTTCCTTCCGTTCCCATCACCTCATCACGCAGGTCCATTCCTCCTCTGAATGTCCATGAAACTTCAAACTGACCAATTGCTCCGTTTTCATATTTGACCAATCCAATGGCGTGATCCTCTGCATCGATCGGTTTCACCTGAGTATCGGCCCAACACATTACCTCGACTGGCAAAACGTCCTTCCCGATGAAATTTCTAGAGATCTCGACACAGTGGCAGCCTAAATCCAGAATCGCTCCTCCTCCGGCTTTTTCAATATCCCAAAACCAATCCGAATGTGGACCCGGGTGCGTTTCGCGGGATTTGGCCCAAAGTACACGTCCGATAGCACCTGTTTCGACACTTTTTACGGATTTTAGAAACTTTGGCGTGTAGCAAAGATCTTCCAGATAGCCCGCAAAAACTCTAGCCTCTTCACAAGCTAATGTCATCCGAAGCGCTTCTTCGGCAGTTCGACCCAATGGTTTGGTACACAAAACTGGTTTCCTATGCTTGACACAAAGCATCACTGCTTCTTCATGAACATAATTGGGAAGGGCGAT
>CAYTXN010000125.1:2024-9052 GCA_964441195.1 uncultured Limnohabitans sp. | reverse complement strand
AAAAACTGGTTGCCTTATTGAAAAGGGGTTCCAAGCTTTGTAAATTCTTAAACTTTTTAACGCCTTAATGACTTTGTGGCAAATCTTTGAAGGCCAATTTTTACCTTTGGCCCATGTGGAAAGAAATCTCCGTCCTCATCCATAAGGAAATCACGTTAGAATGGCGTCAGAAATATGCCTTGAATGGGATTTTGCTTTATGTTGTTTCGGCGGTTTTTATTACCTACCTCAGCGTAGGAGCCAAGATGGGCAACCTTTCCATCCCAACTTGGAATGCCTTGTATTGGATCATCATTCTCTTTTCCGCAGTTAATGCTGTTGCAAAAAGCTTTGTGCAAGAGCATCAAGGTCGGCAATTGTATTATTACATGATCGCTTCGCCTGAGTCGATTATTCTCTCCAAGATTTTTTACAACACGGGCTTAACCTTGATTTTGGCTTTGCTTGGGTACGGTGTTTTTTCTGTGATTTTGGGAAATCCAGTTCAGGATCAAGGTTTATTTCTGCTGAATTTGGTTTTGGGATCGGTGGGCTTTTCAGCCAGTTTGACGATGGTAAGTGGGATTGCATCCAAAGCCGGAAATAACGCCACGCTGATGGCGATTTTGAGTTTTCCGGTGATAATCCCGATTCTGTTGATGGCGATCCGAATTTCAAAAAATGCTCTCGATGGCTTAGATTGGAGTGTGAGTGCGGATAAGCTGCTTAGCCTTTTGGCGATCAATGCAATAGTTGGAGTGACGGCTTATATTTTGTTTCCGTATTTGTGGAGAAGCTGAGGGGATTTACGAATTACGATTTTTGATTTACGACGCTTTTTGGAATCTCTATCTTCAACTTAGATTATAACTCTATTTCGGCGCAAAGCGCCATATTTCGATAGTATTTCCATCATATTTCACTTTTTCAATCTTTCAATCCCCTTATATTTAAGCATGAAAAATAAAATTGCCCTGATCACCGGAGCCACTTCCGGGATCGGAAAAGCCTGTGCTTTGACCCTTGCCAAAATGGGTTATGATATCATCGCAACCGGACGCAGAGTCGAAAGGCTGGAAGAATTGAGAAAGGAACTGGCAGCTGGTGTCCGCTTTTTGCCTTTGGTTTTTGATGTGCGTGAGCGTGAAAAAGTTGGTGAAATACTCAGTAATCTTTCCTCGGATTGGTCAGCAATTGATGTTTTGATCAATAATGCCGGAAATGCACATGGTATGGATCCAATCCAAACCGGAAACTTGGACGATTGGGATGCGATGATGGATATCAATGTTAAGGGTTTGCTCTACGTGTCCAAAGCTGTCATTCCAGGAATGACAGAGCGGAATTCAGGCATGATTATCAATATTGGATCGATTGCAGGTAAAGAGGTTTACCCAAATGGAAATGTCTATTGCGGATCTAAGTTTGCCGTGGATGCGATCACCAAAGGCATGCGAATCGACTTGAATCCCTTTGGTATCAAAGTGATAGGGATTCATCCTGGACTGGTGGAGACTGAGTTTTCCTTAGTCCGCTTCAAAGGGGATGAGACGCGAGCCGATTCGATTTATAAAGGCTTTGAGCCGCTCTATGCCCAAGACATTGCAGAGATTGTTGAGTTTGTGGTCAATCGACCTGCTCATGTGGTTTTGGCTGATATCGTGGTGCTTCCGACCGCTCAGGCTTCAGCTACTTTGGTGAAGAAAAATCTGAATTGATGAAATCGAGCATGACGCAAAACGTCACACACTGGAGAATAATAGTCATTGTTATTTGTTGTCTCGCACTTGGTTGCGCCTCTCCTCAAAAAAGCGAGCAGGAGTTGTTTTCCGATCAGCAGCGGGAATTGATTGCTGCACCTGCTAATATCCTTGAAACTGAAGAGCTTCCAGACTTGGAAAAAACGCTGATTGCTCAGGGTTTGGTGGATATCGAAACTGTCATTCCAGATATTCGGATTGAACTGAAATACTCAACTGAAGACAATTTTTTTGGAAAAGATGTCTACGAAGATCATGTGAGGTGTTATTTACAGCCTGTCGTTGCGGAAATGCTAAAGAAAGCGCAGGAGAGTTTGCAGAAAGATTATCCCAATCTTACCCTGTTGGTTTATGATGGTGTGCGTCCTTTGAGTGTGCAGCAGATTCTATGGGATGATTTGGACAAGCCCGATAGTATCAAACCGCTTTATGTGGCCGACCCACAAGTTGGCGGGTTACATAATTATGGTGTTGCGGTGGATTTGACCATTTATGATAATGAATCGGGAAAACCTTTGGATATGGGTACTGCTTATGATTTCTTTGGATATCCAGCCTATCCTGATCGGGAAAAACAGATGCTTGCCGAGGGAAAAATCACTCAGAAGCATGTTTCGAATCGTGAAATACTCAGAAAAGTGATGATCGGGGCAGGCTTTACAGGAATCGGTAGTGAATGGTGGCATTTCAATGCATTTTCACGCAAGGATGCTGGCGAGAAATTCGAGCTGATTAAATAAGTATCTAGTATCAAGATTTAAGTATCAAAAATCAAGACACAAGTATCAAGTCCGAAACAATGATCAATGATCAAACTCAATTACCAATGACCGATAACTCAATACCCAATAACTCAATAATCAATAACCAATAACCCAAAACCTATGAATCTCAAACCCACATTTCTTACCCTTGCGCTGGTGTTCACTTTTGCGCTAGCATCTTTTGCGCAGCAAAATCCAAACATCAGAGCCTTGGTTTTTTCCAAAACCGCAGGTTTCCGCCATCAATCGATTCCTGAAGGAGTAGCAGCATTGAAAAAACTGGGACAAACTCACGTCTTTAATGTCTACACTACTGAAGATGCCAACCATTTCACTGATGAAAATCTGGCTAAATATGATGTCATAATCCTGATGAGCACCACAGGAACGATCTTCAATGACGCTCAAAAAGCTGCATTTCAAAAATTTGTGCAAAGTGGGAAAGGTGTAGTTGGAATTCACTCAGCGACTGACACCGAGTACGAATGGCCTTGGTATAACAAAATGATTGGCGCTTATTTCTTGGCCCATCCAAGACAGCAAACCTTAAGACTTCAAGTGGTAGATCAAAATCATCCATCGACTTGGCATTTGCCAAAAAGCTGGCTTTGGACAGATGAACTTTATGAGTTTAGAAACATCAATCCTGATATCAAAGTCTTGATCAATGCCGATGAGTCAACTTATGAAGTAGCCAAAGGAAATGGAGCCAATCACCCAATGGCTTGGTATCATGAATATGATGGAGGCCGGGTATTTTACACAGCATTGGGACATGTTGAGTCTGCATTTCAGGATCCGGATTTCCTGAAGCATTTGTATGGTGGAATCTGGTATGCCGCCAAAGGGCATCTGCCAAAGTAATTCTTAAAAAATCTAGGCTTCGGAACTTCCGGAGCCTTTTTTGGTTTGTAACCATATCACTCTCTTTTATTATCATGCTTAAAGCTCAAGCCAGACCCGTACACCTCTACATGGAGGCCAATCCCAATCCAAATTCACTTAAGTTTGTAGCCAACTTTATGTTGGTGGAGGATGGCGTAAGTTTTGATTTTCCAGATACGGAAAGCGCCTCTAACAGCCAACTTGCTAAGGAACTCTTCAATTTTGCCGCAGTGGAACGAGTGTTTATCGCTTCTAATTTTGTCACTGTTACCAAGTCAGAAGAAGTGGAATGGATGGAGATTCAAACGATCATCAGAGATCATATCAAGCAATATTTGGAGTCAGGCCAAAAAGCGGTAACTGCAAATTTTGAAAAGGACCCACTTTTTGATGAAAATGACTCTGAAGTGGTTAAAAAAATCAAAGGAATTCTCGACGAATATATCAGACCCGCGGTGGAGCAGGATGGAGGAGCTATAGTTTTTCATTCCTTTGAAGAAGGCGTCGTCAAAGTGCAATTGCAAGGTTCATGCTCTGGATGTCCAAGTAGCACAGTGACGCTAAAAGCCGGTATTCAAAATCTCCTAACCCGAATGCTTCCAGAGGTAAAGGAAGTGGTTGCAGAAGGGATATAATTAATTATTCATGGCGAGAAGGGATTGGTCTTGGGCTATACTTGGTGTTTTGGCTCTGGTCATTCGCCATTTTGCAGTTCAATATCCGGAAGCAACAGATGAGATTTATTCCCGAAAGTTTTTTCCGGGAATCAGGAATGTCATTGATTTAACTTTAGGAAATCTTCCCTTTCCAAGTGTTTATCTTTTTATTGCCACGGTTTTTTTTGTCTTGGGATTATTCATCTATCGATTCAAAAATAGACTAGGCTGGAAAGCTAAATCGCTCTATTCTGTTCAAGCGCTTGCCAATGGAATAGGGGCGATCGTATTTTTCTTTTTAGTGCTTTGGGGATATAATTATCAGCGCACCCCGATTTTTCAGCAATTGGCATTGAAGCCAAAAGCACTCAATCTTGAGCAGCTTAAATCAGAAATTGAAATCACCAGAAGGCTCGTTGTTCAGTATCGTGGTAGAATTTCATCTGATAGTTTGCCAATTAATTCCATTATGGCTTATCAAGATTTGGAGAAGCTGGTGAGAGCAAATATGAATGAGCATTTGGAGATTCTTGGATTGAATTTTACAGGGAAGCCTCGAACTAAACAATTTCCTCCTCCAGGATTCATGAGAAAAATGGGAATTCTGGGTATTTACTTTCCTTTTACCGGTGAAAGCTATATTGATCCTACACTACATCCGCTAGAACAGCCATTTACAGTGGCGCATGAAATGGCACACAGCTATGGAGTGACAGATGAAGGAGAAGCTAACTTCATCGCTTGGGTGATTTGTACCAATTCTGAAGATCCGTTGCTTCGATACTCGGGGCACATTAGATTACTTCAATATCAAATGCGGGATTTTTACAGAATGGCTCCGGACGAATACAAAGAATGGGTGAGAGGATTGTCAACTGGAATTCGAAATGACCTAAACTCCCTACGTGAATCAAGCGAAGCCGTCAAGGCTTACTCGATGGAATTAAGCAGGAAGTCAAACGATATCTTTCTCAAAAGCCAAGGCGTGAAAGCTGGCGTCAATTCCTATCAACAGCTTCCTATGTTAGCTTTTTCGTGGAGAAAAAGAATGAATCTAGAAGACTAATTTTTTGTGAACTAGTTGAATTAAATTAGTTTTAGGCAGAATAATCTCTTTAATCAAAATGCTTAAAATCTTTTTTTCAATCATCCTTACCTTTTTTGGGTTGTCCAGTCTTTTTGCACAAATCACCATCGAAACCGAGCAGGGCCCGGATCGTAATGTGCTGTTCTACGCTATCAACCCAACAAAAATCCCATATTCAGTAGTGATGAATTTCTCCCAACTCCAAAATATGACAACTTCGGGTGGAGGCAATGTGACAGCTATTGCTTCACCAGGTAGATCTAAAGTAGCTATATTGAAACCGACTTTGGCAGGCCAGGGTACCAACTATCGCTATGCTTATGGTTTTGCTAAAGGCAATGTCTACGGCAAAACAAAAATTGGCCCGATATATCTAATTCCTGTTTCTGAAGGGACGCAAGTCAAAGCAATACTGAATACCAACATCGCAGAAACATTGAAAAAGGAAGGTGAGTATGAAAAGTATGTGGGTATTTCGTTCATTTTTGACCAACCTACGTCTGTTGTTGCTCCTAGGAAGGGAGTAATCGCTGAGATGAAAATGGACTACACGACGGACAAGGAAAATCTCAACTTCACAACTGAGGATAACTTCATTGAAATCTACCATGAAGATGGCACAATTACCAAGCTCTCGGTTTTAAAGGCAGGATCTGAGAAAGTCGAAGTTGGTGATCAAGTGCTTCCGGGTCAAATATTAGCAGAATCTGGAGGAGAAAACTATCTGCAGGGACCACAAGTCCGGATGAGGAATCAGAGAACGGTAAAAGACGGGCCTGATAAATTGAAGTATTCTTATTTTCCCGTCGTATTTACAACTGATAAAGGGAATCTTGAAATCAAGGAGTTAAGTGAATTTACAGTGATTCATCCTCTTGAGGTAGTTACACTGGAGTTGAGTAAGAAGGATTTGAAAAATTTTCAGTCTGGGAAATAGGCTCAGATTATTTCCTATTCCCAACCCAAACACCAAGAATAACCCCCGCAATTCCAATATAGTGCCCGATTAGCAGGACTTCTCCGTCTAACACTCCCCACATGATCGCTACGATTGGAATCGTGTACGTGACTAAACTTGCGAAAAAAGGACTCGCACTTTTCACCATGATATTGAAAAGCACCAGTGCAGTAGCTGTACCCACCATTCCAAGAATTGTCAGATAACCCAAAGCCTCCCAGGCTTGCGGATGTGTGATTAATTTGTATGAAAAGTTAGTGCCGGCAAAAAGGTAGATCAAGGCCATCGGAAGGATCATCAATAATGAAATTGAAGAGATTTCGATGGATTTCAGTTTAGTAAAGCGGGTTTTAATTACATGGAGGTTGAAACTGTAGCAAATACATGCTGCAATCACAAAAAGCCCGTAGACATTGATTCCTGCCAATGATTCGCCCCAATTTCCTCCCTCTTTGTATGCAATCAAGATAACCACACCGACTAATGCGATGACCAAGCCTAATGCATTACGCATAGTAATCCGAGTATTAAAAAATATTGCGCCAATTAGGACAACAAAAAGTGGAGTCAGTGCATTCAGTACTCCAGTCAGCGAACTGCTCAATTGAGTTTGAGCCATAGGAAAAAGAAACGCAGGAATAAAGCTTCCCAGTAAACCTGCAATCAGAAGGTTTTTTACCTGCGTTTTGCTGAGATTTCTGATGCGGGGAATAGAAAGCGGAAGTAAAAGCGTAGCTGCAGCGACCATCCGATACGCCCCAACTTCTCCGGGGCTGAAAACCTCCAATCCACGCTTGATCAAGATGAATGAACTTCCCCAGATTAAGGTAAGGATGGTCAATAAAGCCCAGTTTTTCAGGCTGTTTTCCGAATGAGTTTTGCTCATCAATTTGTCTGGAAGAAATTCGTCTGCAAAGGAAATAAATCCGAAAGATAAAA
>CAYTXN010000125.1:0-1924 GCA_964441195.1 uncultured Limnohabitans sp. | reverse complement strand
TCAGCGACCTGTTCTAGAATTTCCGCTACTTGTTCATAGGTATCGGCAGTGACCATTTCAGTCCGAAAGGGTTTGAAGTTTGGCATTCCACGGAAATAATTTGTGTAGTGACGACGCATCTCCAAAATGCCCTGTTTTTCGCCTTTCCATTCCACGGAGAAGTCCAGGTGTTTTTTTGCGACAGCTATTCGTTCTTCCAGATTTGGTGGAAAAAGCTTTTCGCCTGTGGCAAAGAAATGCTTGATTTCATTGAAGATCCAAGGATAACCGATCGAAGCTCTTCCGATCATCATTCCATCGACATTGTATTTTGCCTTGTATTCAGCGGCTTTCTCCGGAGAATCAATGTCTCCGTTTCCGAAAACAGGAATATACAATCTTGGATTTTCCTTGACCAAATTGAGGTAACTCCAGTCTGCCTCGCCTTTGTACATCTGCTGACGGGTACGAGCGTGGATGGATATCGCCTGAATTCCCACGTCCTGGAGACGCTCGGCAACTTCTACGATTCGGATGGTATTGTGATCCCATCCCAAGCGTGTCTTAACGGTCACAGGGATATTCACACGCTTCACGATCTCGGCTGTCATGGAGACCATTTTGTCAATATCGAGTAGGATTCCAGCTCCGGCTCCTTTGCACGCGACTTTGTGAACAGGGCAACCATAGTTGATGTCCAAAATATCCGGTCCGGCAGCTTCTGCTATGGCTGCCGCCTCTCGCATAGACTCGATCTCGTTGCCGAAAATCTGGATCCCGATAGGACGCTCGTAGTCATATACATCCAGTTTTTGAATGCTTTTGGCTGCGTCTCTGATCAGCCCTTCGGAACTGATAAACTCGGTGTACATGAGGTCTGCCCCGTTCTGTTTACAGACTGCCCGAAAGGGTGGATCGCTTACATCTTCCATGGGGGCGAGCAATAAGGGAAACTCCCCTAGCTCCAACTTTCCAATCTTAACCACTTCTAATTCTAAATTTGGCGTAAATTTACCCCAAATTATGGAGATATACGAAACCCAGTCCGAAATAGCCAAACGTAAGAATTGGCTATTGTCATTGATAGTCATTGTTTTAGTCACTTTTGGTACACTGATCTTACTTCAAGGAATTGCTTTGGCATTCATGCCGACGCTTTTTAATATCACTCTTGAGGAAATTATGGGGCTGATGACAGGCGACTACGATGTGCCAAATGGAAGAATGGCAATGCTTTTTGTACAGGGTCTGGGTTCAGGAATTGGATTTTGGGTAGCAGCTTGGATCATTACCCGATTTATCGAGAAAGCGGACTTACACTGGGAAATTCAGCGAGCAAGATTTAATGTAAAGAATCTGGGAATAGCGGTTGCAATAACACTTGGCGCAATGTTTTTCAATGGGCTTTTAGTCTATTGGAACGCTCAACTTGTCTTGCCAGAGTCTATGTCCGGGATTGAAATCTGGATGGAGGAAATGGAAACCCAGTTGATGGAAATGACCAAGTTTTTGACTGATTTCCAGAATATTCCAGAGTTGTTGACTGGGATTTTGGTCATCGGTGTATTTGCAGGGATTGGGGAGGAAATGTTTTTCCGGGGTTTGATTCAACCTAAGATGAAGCAATACACCAAATCATCTCATTGGGGGATTTGGTTGACAGCGATTATCTTCTCAGCAATTCACGTTCAGTTTTACGGGTTCCTTCCCCGAGTATTTTTGGGGGCATTGTTTGGTTATTTATACCTGTATTCCGGGAGCTTGCTTTACCCAATTTTGGCACACATTTTTAATAATGCACTCACAGTGATCGTGATATACCTAGCCAATCAGGGAATGATTGACTTTGATTTGGAGTCGACCGACTATGTCTCGTACCCGGCTGCTTTTCTTGGACTTTTGGTTCTTATGGTTGGATTCTTTTACTTTAAAAAAATCAATCAAC
>CAYTXN010000124.1:0-9083 GCA_964441195.1 uncultured Limnohabitans sp. | reverse complement strand
GCCAAGAAACTGGCTTTCGAAGATCGGGCAAAGTTCTATGCAGATCCTGCTTTCAATCAAATCCCAGTAGATCTTCTGATCTCCAAAGCCTACGCCGATGAGCGCCGCAAACTTATTGATCTCGATAAAGCCGCCATGTCCTACCCAGCCGGCGATATCGAAAAGGGAAACACCACTTACCTGACCGTAGCGGACAAAGACGGCAACATGGTTTCCTTTATTCAAAGCATTTACGATGAGTTTGGGTCGGGCATGGTGCCGGATGGACTCGGTTTTGTCCTACAAAATCGTGGTCAACAGTTCAATGTCCAGGATGCAAACCATTACAATTCCTTGGCAAAGGGAAAAAGACCTTTTCACACGATCATTCCGGCATTTATCACCAAAGACGGAGATCCTTGGCTAAGCTTTGGCTTGATGGGTGGATCGGTGCAGCCGCAGGGACATACACAAATTGTGGTCAATCTGATAGATTTTGGTATGAACTTCCAGGAAGCGGGTGATGCCCCGCGAATGCGACATAATGGTTCCTCCGAACCTACAGGATCGAAGATGACCAATGGAGGTTCACTCAACTTGGAGAGCGGATTTGACTACGAGGTAATTCGCAAACTGGAAGAAATGGGCCATCGCATCGAGTACAGCATTGGACCCTATGGAGGCTACCAAGCCATCTATTACGACAAAGTCCGAAAAGTGTATATCGGCGCCTCGGAGTCCAGAAAAGACGGACAAGCGGCGGGGTATTAAAGCAAAGAAGCCATCTGATAAGAATTAGATGGCTTTTTTGTTTTTAGGGATTAGAGAATTTGGACGAAAGTATTAATTTGGGCTAAGAACAAAAGGAGATTTAAGCATTTGAGATTCAAATTGCTCCGTGATAGATTTTAAAAATAAACGAGACAAACATTTTACTATTTGCCAATATTGGAATAATTAACGAGAAAAAAGTGAATGAATAAACAAGGTGTAAGCCATTTTATTGAAAACCATCGATTACAAAAGACATATCGAAATTAACGAAGGCTATCAAGGTATTAACTTGACAGAATTTGCTATTGGGGTTGACGAACCAATTATCAGCGACCAAATTGTTGAAACCTTCATTCGTTCAAAACAATTCTTATTTGACAGTTTGCGTAACTGTGTAAAAGCTGAACCACACAAGGGTTATTTGAGACAAGCTTTTGATGTTAACAAAATAAAAATCACTGACTTCAAGAAAACGGACAAACAAGGAGTATCAAAATTTCTATTTGACTTTATAAATGAACCAGACTGGGGGGAAGATAGAAACGAATTTGCTAAACTGCTCGACAGATATTTTGAAATTCACAATGAATTTGGGGACAACGAGTTTTATATATTATCAAAGGACTGGTTCGAGAAAGAAGATGAAAGAGTAATTGAACCCGAAAATTGGGTTTATACCTATTATTTTTTGATTATTTCGGTAGACAGAGAATCAAACTTATTGACATTAACAGAATGGACATACGATTAACCAAATGACAGAAAAAAGGGCTTATATCAGGCGTTTGGCAACCACCAGGACATCATCGAACTAATAAACATGCATAAAATACTTGTAGACACTTGCGTTTGGCTGGACATGGCTAAGGACAAAGATCAGCAAGCACTATTAGGTGTTATTGAAGAATTAGTGACACAAAACAAACTGATGTTGATTGTTCCTCGAACAGTGTTAGAGGAGTTCAGACGAAATAAAGAAAGAATAATAAAAGAAGGTGGCCAAAGCCTTTCAAGTTTATTCAAAAAGGTTAAAGGTGTGGTAGATCAGTTTGGAGATCCAAAGTCTAAAAAACTCGTTTTGGCTCATCTAGATAATGTGGACTTCAAAATACCAACTCTTGGTGAAACAGTTCTTTCATCAATAACACGAATCGAAAAATTGCTTTCACAATCAGCAATCAATGAATTGACAAACGAAATAAAACTCAATTCCGCTCAAAGAGCTATTGACAAAAAAGCCCCATTCCATCGACAGAGAAATAGTATCAATGATGCAATTATTATTGAAACATACATTTCCTGCATAAAAGACAAAAACTCCGCCGGAGACAGATTTGCTTTTATTACACACAATAAAAGTGATTTTAGTAAAACAAATGGGAATGAGAGGCTCCCTCATGATGATTTAGCTATTTACTTCTCTAAAGTAAAATCAAGATACTTCATAAAACTTGCGGAAGCCATAAAAAGAATCGAGCCCGAACTAGTTACCGAAATGATGATTGATGAAGAATGGACTTTTGAACCACGCACTTTAACTGAAATTTTAAAAGTTGAGAATGAATTGATCGACAAGATATGGTATGACAGACATCAAATGAGAGCTCATAGTATCGCGACCGGCAAAATTAAACTTATCGATCGAAAGGATTACGATTCAAAGACCTCACATAATACAATCGTTAAAGACATTTGGAATGGTGCAATAAAGGCAGCAAAACGCGTTGAGAAACATTATGGTAAGGAGAATTTGGGCCCCTACGATGACTTTGAATGGGGAATGCTGAGTGGTAAGATGTCTGCAATAAGATGGGTTACTGGCGATGAGTGGGACAATCTTGACACATGATAAGTGGCAGCCCCCCCCACTCGGCGTAGACAAATGAAAATCGGGACTGGGTGTAGTTTGAAACTACACCCTTCTATCCTAACCAATTTTCAATTGGCGAATCTTCTACCCTCCAACCCCATCATTTTCACTATTTAGAATCAGCAATTCACCCATCGGGACGGACGATATTTAATTTATCGCCTCGGATTAGAATTTTCCCTCTATTCCCAAAATTTTCAGAATGGGAGGCATTTGTCTGTATGTTTCAGCAGTCGATCACTTGGGCAGAACCTGGTGAAAAGAGGGCATTAAGGAATAAAATATTCAAGTCGGGTGAGTAATTAACAATTTTTGATTAAATATTTTCCGGTTTTATTAGCAATTTTCCATTCAACTAATTTTTCTCATACATGAAATCGAGCATGACGAGTACGTCACACACTGGGATGATTATAATCCGTGCGAGATTCCATATGGCTGCTTAAAAAAATTATAATCATATGAAAACCCAGATTAAATTCTCGCTGTTCATTGCCTTTATCTTGTATTGTTCTTCCTGGACCTATGCACAAAACACAATGTCTCCTCCAAAAGGATACGATCATGATATAGGGACTATGGTATCCATGTTGGAAAATCTTAGATCTAGGATAATCATGAGTACCCAAGGCCTGAATCAAAATCAAACAGACTTTTTACTGGATAATCAAGCTAATAGAATCGGTGCGATGATCATGCATTTGGCTGCGACTGAAGTTTATTACCAAGCTTATACATTTGAGGGCAGAAGTTTCAATCAGTTGGAAAAAGAGAAATGGGAAACTGCTTTGAATTTGGGTGATGAAGCTAGATCTGAGTTTGTCGGTAAGCCAATTCAATATTATTTAGATATCTGGGCTGTAGTCCGTCAGAAGACATTGAATACTCTCAAAACCAAGGATGACAAATGGTTTGCCTCTTTAGCTGAAGGTGGGCAGACTGACAATCACTGGGCATGGTTTCATGTGATGGAGCACCAGGCTAATCACATGGGTCAGATAAATATGCTAAGAAGTAGATTGCCTAAGTAGGTAAAATTCGATGTTTATTAGTTGAGGGGGATCCCCCCCTAATAAGCGTAGTTTGGACCTATGCCTTGGAATAGTTTGTATTTACGCCTTTGTATCAAAAAGAACACTTCTCCAATTTTTTTTAGCAATATCGGTCATGCCTATGGCATTTCGGGACACGGAAAAACATTAATCCAGCCATTGAAATGGCTGGCTAGTTTATGGTTCATGCCTACGGCATTTTTGCTGTTCCTCAGTTTTATGGTTTAAACTAAGTGAATATAATTCTCAGTCAAATAAATGGAAAACACCTAAAAACCCCTTATTTTTAAGTTTGTACGACTCTTGCTTTCGGTCGTAAATGGTCTTTAAAAATCAAATTATAGTCCTATGAACCCTAAGTTTTTTTTGCTTGCCATTTTTCTCCTGACCTGCAGCTTGGCCTGTGTACCCGAGGAAGAAGAACTTTTCTACGAATCTTGTGAAGGGTTTGATTTTACTATCCCGGCCAGAGATTGGATGCTTCTCACTCCCGGACCAAATTACACGTTCCAAAGTGGAGAAAAAACCAGGAAGGTGATCTCCAACTATACAATCACCGAACCATTTACGATAGAATCTGACCTTGTTTTAGTGCAGCAGGGAGAAAGTCAGTGCTATGGCTTATACCAGTCCAATTATCGCACCGAAGAAGGTTGGGTCACTTTTTCCAATAAAGTCGGCTATGGAAAGACCTCTGGATTGGGATTTATGGACGTTTATTTTCAGCAAATGGGATTTCGCTTGGATATTGTCAATGATACACTAGTCGGCAAAAGAATCAACCCGACTGTGGACGATTCCGAGGAATATCTTTACGAGAATTTTCCGAGCTTAGTAATCGATGGAAAGCAATACAACAATGTTTTTAAAATCAGCCAGTTTAACCCGAAAAGTCAACCTCAGGAAATCTACTTAGTCAAGCGCTTGGGATTGGTGGCCTTTACCATGAAAGACAGTTTGTGGATTGTGGGATGGACTCCCTAAATTGATTTTAGGTTGATCCATAGGTTAAACCCACAATTTTGACTTATTTTTTCACCTGTAACCAAGACGGATTTCACCTCATGAAGCGTAGGACGTTTGACTAGAGGCTGTCTTATAAGTACAGATTGTCACATTGAGGGTAGTCGAAATGTTGCCCCATTAATAGGAAATGGCCTTCTTACTGCCCAACTTTCGTTGGTCAGGTGCTCAGGCTTACACCAATAGGCCTTTTGAGACAGCCTCATTATATCACTACCAATTTTCAATTGGAAAAAGCCTAATTCACTAATTACATTTCTGAAAATCGAATTATAAATTCGTTTTGATATTTGAGCGTAGATGTACCTGCGCTTAGACCAAGTGGCTAAGGATTAAAAACAAATGTGGAGATCGAGGCGGATTTTATGTTGGCTGCTGTAGGTAGTATTACCCCCCCTAGACCAACTTGTAACACCTTAGGCACTGCATAAAAACGACACAGAAATAAAAGAAAAATGGCATTTGAATTAAAAAACATTGTTCCATGGGGAAGGAACTTGGACGAATACAAAAGTATGTTCAACCTGACCGAATCTGATTTAGATAAACGGATTATCAGTTTTGGAGACGGACCAGCAAGTTTTAATTGTGAAATGTTTGGATTGAACAAAAGTGTCGTTTCGATTGATCCGGTATATAGGTTTTCGGCGAATCAACTGAAACGAAAAATCAAAGAAACAAAAGACATTGTGATAGAACAGACAAAAAACAACCTCGACAATTTTGTTTGGAAAAGGATCAAAAATATCCAGGAATTGGAAAAAATCCGTTTGTCTGCGATGGAAAATTTTCTTCAAGACTTTGAGCTAGGAAAAAGAGAAGGCCGATATGTAAATCATGAAATGCCTAATACAACCAATTTTGATGATTTAACCTTCGATTTGGGTCTGAGTTCACATTTTCTGATTTTATATTCTCAACTCGGACTTGATTTTCATATATCTTCCATGACTGAGATGTTGAGGGTTTGCAAAGAAATCAGAATATTCCCGGTTTTGAATTTGGACGCAAAAAAATCAGAACTATTAGACAATTTGGTTCAACATTTTGAAACAAGTTTCATAGTGGATATCGAAATGGTAGATTATGAATTTCAGAAAAATGGAAACGAAATGTTATCGATAAAAAGGAAATAAAAATGTCGATAGGTAATCAAGTAGTCGGACTCACCATAACCAACTGAGCATAGTTTAGGCCTTGGCCTAGGCATAGTTTGTATCTTCGCCTTTGTATCAAAAAGAACACTTCTCCAATTTTTTATCAATATCGGTCATGCCTATGGCATTTCGTGGACACGGCAAACGATTTATCCAGCCATTAAAATGATTGGCTAGTTTATCGGCCATGCCTACGGCATTTTTAATAGTTTTAACCCTCCCTGCTCCCGTACAGTTGTCGGGACTGGCTGCTCGCTAGATTTGTTCACTGGAAAAATCCTCAACGCTCACCCCTAGATAAACAAAAAAATGGGTATGGTTAAAAAAACCACACCCAGTCCCAGTTCAATACATGGATCAAAAAAATTTACTTTCGCTCTGTGGAGTTTTTAAACTCCTGGCGGTTGTAGAAATTCTCATCTCGCAAATCATTATCATCAAATGGCTGTTGAGGAAAATAATTTTTAAAGACCGATACTTCGTAGTTTCTATCCACATTAGTCCCTTTACTCAGTCTTTTGGTTCTGGCAAAAGTGCTATGTGTGATTTCATTGGAAATTACTTTTTTGTTTTCTTCATCAAGGCTTACCATTCCGATCGGAATGATTAAATGATTTTCTCCTTCTTTGTTGAGAAATTCATGTGCCCCTTCACTTGAAGATTTATTATAAATCTCATGACCGTCTTCTATCAAAGATTTGTCTACTTCTATATCCAAGTAGACCACTCTTTGGGATTCTTTGTTGACTAACAAGCGATCCACTTTTCCAATAACCCGGTGGTCGGCATCTTCCACTTCCCATCCTCTGACATCACTGTCATCTGAGGCTACTTTGTAATCGGTAAGATCACTTAGATAAAACAGGTTTTTCTTATATTCTGACATGATATTACAGTTCAGGTGAGTTAGAATTCATTTTTTCCAGCAAATCTGCTGACTTTCGAAAGAAGCTTTTTATTTCTCCCTTTTGATCAAGTGTAAGCACATTACCCTTAATCCCTGCAGCTGCACTTTTCACTCCATCGGCATCACTTGCCAAACCTGAAAAAGCTTTCTGCTGAATATTCTTTAAGGATTGTGCCAAAATACCCGCTGCTTCTCGTATAGAATTAGCATGGGTAGTTTCAAATGGATCTGAGGTGATCTTTTGGGTATGAGTTCTTACTTGCGTCATATCTTGTTGAGCATTGTACCCAACTTTTTCAGCCATAGCATTGGTCGCGTTGGTTAATCTCAACAGCGCTTCATTAGTAAACTCATGATCAAGACCCATCTGATCCGGATCATCTCTGATGAAACTTACAAATGCAAGTACAGCGGTATTATTCTCGGAAACCTCGTGGGTACTGGAAGCATAGGAGGAGTCTGAAGTAGTCACTTCAGTCATTTCATCTCGCTCATTATTCTCATCCCCTGAGGAAAAAAGGTAAATCAAAAGCGCAACAACTGCCAGAGCTACAAGTACCCAAGGCCATATAGGAGCGCTTTTTTTCTCAATTTTTATTTCTGCCATGATCAATGTTTTTGGATAGATATAGCCTAACTAATCAAAAACTACTCCCTTTGGGATTTTTGAAAAATTCATTAATAGATTCAGATTTAAAACGGCCTAAGGCCAAATAAAAACTTGTTTTGATCCAAATTGAAGAATAATCAAAGGCAGTGGAATGACTCAATTTGTGCAGGGTATTACTCAAATGACACCCTTCTGTGTACGGATTGGATGTTTGTTTGGAAATGTTTTCACTTCAATTCTCCAGATACTTGCCTATAGCCTTTTTTTGGCGAAGGAATTCTTAATGTGAGGAAGTGCAAAAACAAACTTTAATGAATTTCAAAAAAACACTGCAAAGGATTCGGGATAATTTATTCTGATCACCTTACTTAATCTCAAAAAGAATCTGTTCTTCTTGCTCTTTATCGCAGACTGAACGAGACAAATTGTCCATCGACTGTACTGTTTTCCTGATGACGTTTGTCAAAGTTGAGACAGGAACTTTCTGACTTGCATAAGTAGTCTTGTAAAGCTTGTTGATCATTTTCTGGTAGAAATTTCCAAGTTCAAGTTGCTGTTCTGCGATAGATTTTTGAACAATATCCGAATCAATGTATCCTGTGAGTTCTTCGATTTTTTCGGTCACCAATTGTTGTAAATCACTTAAAATCTCAAGTGCCACCTTATCCTCGCTCATTTGAATGGAATGGATATTTTGATGCACATCTTTCATTTCCTTAGCAGCATATATAAGTTCACGCAATTTGTGCATATACAGACTCAGCAACTTCGATTCTGATTCTGTCAGATTCTGCTCTTGGAGCTTATAATAAAACTCACTGATCTCATCTTCAATTTTTTTCAAAAAGGCGTATTTCTCCAATTCGTCTGCTGAAACGCTAAAAAACGAATCAATAAATCGAATGGATTTTTGTTTCCCTGAATCTATTCTCATACACTCCGAGATAAAATCTTTGGTGAGATGAAATAATTTTGTGAGTTCGCTTTTTATTGAATGAAGCGCTAAATCTGGAACCTCAACCGTGGCATTTTGAATGAATTCGGTATGCGGCTCATCTTTTTTTTCCAAAAACCTTTTTTGCATTAACTGGCTAATTAATCCAATGAAGGGGAAGAATAGTATAATTCCACCCAAATTCAATAGGGTGTTGAGTAAAACCAATTCCATTAAAGGCTCAGAAATATGAAGCCTATTCAACACAAAATCAATCAATTCCTCTAAGAAAATAAAGGCAATAGTCCCACTGACAACATTAAAGAATACATTGACCGTAGCCAACCTTTTTTTGTCTGCAGGACCCTTCAGTGAAGCGAGAATCAAGGTGGAAGTGGTTCCTATATTTGCTCCAATTATCATCGACATCGCCTGATAAATATCTATTATCCCCGAGTATAGCACACTCAAGACAATGACAATCATCGCCGAACTGGACTGGATGAGCGCTGTAATGACGATGCCAATTATTAAGAAAACCCAAAGTCCAAAACCGACGAAGTCAGATAAATTAATTTGCGTTGAAAGGTCTTCAATGGCTTCCTTCAAGTAATCCAAACCCAAAAAAAGTAATCCAAAACCTATAAGAAAACTTCCGATGTTTTTCAGATTTTTGCGTCTGTCCAACATCACATAGGTGAATGTACCAATTGCCAAAAAAGGAAACGACAAATTGGAAATATCTACCTTAAACCCCAAAGTAGCTACAATCCAAGC
>CAYTXN010000123.1:0-9122 GCA_964441195.1 uncultured Limnohabitans sp. | reverse complement strand
AATGTAAACAAGGAACTTGGACCTGAAATGAAATCTACCGGAGAGGCAATCTACTTTATTGATGACTTGATGGATGATTATTTCTTGAAGATCTACTCAGAGCGAAATCTCTATTTGAGCAGGTAATCCACTCCTAAAAAACTTAAAAGCTTTGGTAAAATTTCTCATAATTATTCTTGGCGTGGGTTGGCTTTTGGGCCAACTCATCCGCTATTTTCTCCGGACAAAACTGGCCAAATTTGCCAAGCAGGTCAATGAAGCAGCTATGGAGCAACAGCGAGCTCAGCAGCAGGCTTCCAGACCCAAAAACTCGGTGAATGTGGATTTCATTCCAAGAGAGGAAATCGAAAAACGGAAAAAAGATATCGAAGGCGGTGAATACGTCGATTACGAGGAAGTGAAGGAATAATCCTTCACTTTTTTTTATTTAGCACGTTTACACCAAAATACCATATAACCACTTCCGGTTTTGGTTGCAATCAAAAAGTCCTCTCCTCCGTCTTTCAAACCCAACTTCTTTTTCAGTTCTTCTGCTCCAGTGACATAATTGCGGCAGATTACATTTGCTTTTCCTGAGGGAAAAAGCGATTTGATTTCCTGCTTTCTGGGAGAAATTTCTCGGATCACTTCAAATACACGTGCTGGAATTTCATCCGGAATCACATCTCCAGTGTAGAGATGGCTGTTTTTGTCCAACTTTAAAAGTCCAAACCGCTCCCCGAAAAGCGAAAAAGCTCCGGCTTTCAAGATTCCGCTTAAGGGTTCTACCAAATATTTTTCCCCTTCTCCAAACTTGGATTCTGCGTTTTCTTCTTCTTTTGGTTCGAATTCAAATCTTGGAAAATTGCTTTCCAGATCGACGACTTCAACCTTTTTTGCATTACCATCCTCATTTTTTTTCCAAAAAAGCAAAACCTCTTTCACTTCATTTTTGACAGAAACAACAGTGATTTTTTGAATATCTGGCAATTCGTTCCAAGCTTGAGTCAAGTCCAGCATCGGTGAAACTTTAAGCAGAATTTTGTCGGCTTTTTGTTTCAAAAGTTGCCATGAACTGACTATATCCGGTTCACAGTCTTGAAGCTTGTAGAGCTTTTGATTTCCCATTCCTCTTCTTGCTGGATCGGCATAAATTAGGTCAAAATACAGCTTGGTTTTTGCAAGAAACTCCAGTCCATCTCCTTCAAAAAATTCAAATTTACTGCTCACACCCTCCAAGGGTTTCAAACCCTTGGAGGGTTCCAACTGCTCGAGATTGTGTTTTGAAATCTGGAAAAGCTCAGGTTGTCTTTCGCAGTAAATGGCCTTATCATAAGCTTTACTTAAGTAAAAGCTATCCACACCAAAGCCACCTGTTAAGTCGATCATCAGAGATCCAGACTGATTTTCGGCTTTGTGTTTAGCTGTTACTTCAGAAGAACTCTGTTCCAAAGAGATGGAAGCAGGAAAAATCACAGCAGGATTGGCAGTCCATTCAGGAAGTTTTTTGCCAGCCTTTTGTCTGGCAGAAATTTGCTGAACCGCAGCTTTAAGTTCAAAATTGACTTTACCCTGATACTTAAAAAGCAAAAGTGCAGGATCTTCGCTAAGATGATCCTGCACAAATTGTCTGAATTCAGCGCTATTTACCTCGCTGAGGTTCATTATACTAATCCTTTTTCCAAAAGATATTCAGCAATCTGAACAGCATTGGTAGCGGCACCTTTTCTCAAGTTATCAGCTACAATCCACATGTTCAGCGTATTTGCTTGAGACTCATCTCTTCTTAATCGACCTACAAATACCTCATCTTTTTTATGCGCCGTGATCGGCATTGGATAGATGAAGTTGGCTGGATCGTCTTGTACAATTACGCCAGGAGCAGACTCAAGTAAACTTCTCACTTCAGCAAGGTCAAAATCCTCCTTGAATTCCACATTCACAGCTTCTGAATGACCTCCCATTGTTGGGATTCTTACCGTGGTGGCAGTCACTTTAATTGTATCGTCGGAGAAGATTTTCTTGGTCTCGTTGATCATCTTCATTTCTTCCTTGGTGTAGCCATTTGGTTGGAAGACGTCGATGTGAGGAAGTACGTTCATGTCGATCTTGTGCGGATAAACCATTTCAGGAGTTCTTCCTTCGCGCTCAGCCATCATTTGATCTACCGCAGCCTTTCCCGTTCCAGTCACAGACTGATAAGTCGATACTACGATTCGTTTGATGCCATAGCGCTGTCGCAAAGGCTCCAACGCCAAGACCATTTGAATGGTCGAGCAATTTGGATTTGCGATGATCTTATCGTTTTGAGAGATTTCTTTTGCGTTGATTTCTGGCACAACCAATTTCTTACTTGGGTCCATTCTCCACGCAGACGAGTTGTCAATCACAAAAGTGCCTGCTTCGGCAAACTTTGGAGCCCACTCCAAAGAAGTGCTTCCTCCAGCTGAAAAGATGGCGATCTCAGGTTTGGCTGCCACTGCATCGGCCAGGCCGATTACGGTGTGTTTTTTACCCTTATACTCGATCTGTTTTCCTACAGATCGCTCAGAAGCGACGAGCATCAGTTCGGAATAAGGAAAGTTATGCTCTGCGAGCACTTCGAGAATTTCGGTGCCAACCAGGCCGGTGGCACCTACTACAGCCAGTTTCATAGGATTATAATTTGATTTTAAAGGCACAATGGAATCTCGCATTTTAAAATTACATCCAATTACTACTTGGGTGCTCGATGCTCAATTTCATTTTTTAATAGGTTTAAATTGATTTTGGTTTGCAAAAGTAAGGACTAAGCGTTCATTTTCAGGATTGTGATCAAATATTTTCATTTGATTTTATATATTTAGGTAGGGCTTTTTAACCATTTTTTTATGAAAAAGCACTTTTTAAGAAAGCTAGTCTTCATTTCCCTCTTTTTTCTTGAATTGAGAGTATCGGATGCTTTTGCTCAAAAGCAAGATTTCGAAGCGAATTTCGAGGCTTTATCTTTTCCAGAAGAGTTTCTTCCTGGGTGGTATGGCAATGAGGTGAGGAGTACCTCAGCACGAATTTTTCAGTTATCAAATCAAGGTAGAAATGATAGCAAAGCGCTTGCTGTCCAGCCGATCAGTACGTTTGACGGTAAGATTTGGATCAAACTTTCGCCTTCAGAATTTGAAAATACTGAGCTCGTATTCTATGCGAAAACAATTCAAAATGGCACTGGTTCTCGCTCTGCTTTGGTATTCTACTCATGGGGAGAAAGCTTGGAGGGAGCTTTCACTAATCCAATTCAGCTAGGCACAAATGAGGAATTCGCCAATGAAAATCGGGATTTCAAACGCTATTCGGTTGATCTTCCTGATGCCTACAAATCATCCACCGAGGTTTTCCTAAGTTTTGATATCCGCTATGGTCAGGGGACAGGAAGTGCTGCTCGATGGGTGATGGATGATTTTGAGTTTGGAGATATCGAAATGGACGAGACTCCTCCAAAAATCATTAATGTGAAGGGATATGATTCCAATTCTACCCTCGTTCAGTTTTCTGAAAAAGTGGATCCTGTGTTTTCAATTCTCACTTTGGCATATGAAATCGAAAGTGAGAACCCCATTTCAGCCCAACTTAGAAGCGACTCTTTAGCTGTAATTACTTTTGAAAAAAAGCTGGAATCTGCAAAAAACTATACCTTATCAATCAGGCAAATTCCCGATTTGGAAGGGAATTTCCTTCAGGACACGATCATCAATTTTACTTTCTTTGATCCGACTGATATTCCTGCAAAGGCATTGGTAATCAACGAAATAATGCCAGCGCCCCGCGCGGATCAGGATCTGCCGAACGTGGAATACATTGAGATTTTCCATGCTGGAGAAAATGAATATCGGCTTGAAGGAGTAATTCTTTCCAATTCTAGAACGGAGACTATTTTAGCCGAATATTGGATCCAGCCTGAAGAATTCTTGGTTTTAGCTCCGGAAAGTCAAGCCTCGCAATTTACTGAGTTCGGAAGGGTTTTGCCTGTGAAAAGCTGGCCGACTTTGCTGAATTCCGGTGATCAGATTTCCATAAAATCTGCTGATGGTGCAATGATCGATCAGATTTCTTATGCGACTTCATCATGGGGTGGAAGCGATATTGCAACTGGTGGATACAGTCTCGAAGTCCCGAATCCATTTTTCCTTTGTGAGAATTCAATTTTATTAAGACCGTCGGTAGCTGAATTCAGAGGTACACCCGGAGCTATTAATTCGATTTTTGATCCAGCTGTAGAAGTAGAAACTCCCAAACTGCAATCTGCTTTTTTCAAAGATTCGCTAACCATTACCCTAACTTTTTCAAGTCCAATTCTTCCTAATCTAAATGTGGAAAATTTAAAGCTTGATCTAGTTTTGGAAATAGTTAGTTTGACTTATCCTTCTGCCGCAGAAGTGCAGATTTACCTCAAAACTGCAGCAGAATCAAACCAAATTTATCTGTTGACATTAGAGGGGCTTCAGGATTGCTTTGGGAATGAATTAGATAATCAAGCGATTGAAATTGTACTCCCCGAATCACCAAAACTTGGGGATTTGATAATCAATGAAGTGCTTTTCAATCCTAGAACAGGTGATCCGAAATTTGTGGAAATCAAAAACACCAGTCAAAGTTTTCTGAATTTGGAAGACTGGGCTTTGGCAAATTTGAATTCTGCAGGAGATATTGATCAAATTCGAATTTTTGGAAACCAAGGATTGATTTTGTCTCCAGAATCATATTTAGCCATAACTACCGATGTCAATGCGCTGAAGTTGTCCTATCCAAAATCAGCACAGGGAAGTTTTCTTCAAATTGCAAGTTTACCAAGCTATCCCATTGGTGGAGGAACTGTGGTTTTGGTGGATTCCGAGGGTGAAATTGCTGAATCATTTGAATATGATGAAGACTTGCATCACCCACTTTTGCGCGATCCAAAAGGAGTTTCGCTGGAGCGTGTTTCTGAAAATTCTCCAGCTTCAAAAAATTCAAATTGGCAGTCTGCTTCAGGAAATGAAGATTATGCAACTCCAGGAAGAAGGAATTCCCAATCCCTTGAGATTGAGTTTGAGTCCAACATGATCCAGATTGATCCGGAGATTTTTGATCCGGAAGGTAGTAGTGGGCCAACCTTTACTAGTATTCGCTATCAATTGAATGGTACTGGGTGGATGGGGACGTTCAAAATCTATTCTTCTACAGGCCAGTTGATTCAAACTTTAACTCAAAACCAAATTTTGGGAACTGAAGGTCTGTTTACATGGACAGGAACTGATTCGACAGGGAAATTAGTCAGAGCGGGATATTATGTCTTAGTCGCTGAACTATATGAACCTAGCGGTGGGGTTAAAGTCATTAAAAAAACAATTGTCGTTGCAACCCGACTTTAAAATTCATTTTTGTGATTTTAAAATCGAGAATTTTTAGTATTTTCAAATAATCTTAATCTATCCAAGTCTACTATGTACCATGACCTAATTACCATTGCCATACAAGAGTTTGTGCTTCGAGACGGTAAAGACTTAAATGAAGTACAACAGTATCTGAGGATGAAGCATAGTCTTGATGCAGATCAAATTGTTTTGAAAAGGCGATTGGAAAAAATCCTTCAATCCGAGAAAGCTGTAGCCTAACAATTTTTAATTTCAAAAAACATCAGAATACATAGCCTATAATATTTTTGCCTTTACAATGGAATGGAGAAAAAATATTTGTAAAACATTGACAATGAATTAGTAGTGTTTTGTTTGGATTTTGGTTTAACATTTTATATTCGGCTTTTTAAATTTCAATTTTTTTTTAATTTTTGCAAATATCAAAGACCACCGTATTTTAGGGAACCAATGCCTTATTAATCCGTCCCAGTATTATCACCTAAAGCATCTTTGATCATGAGTCAGGAAGAAAAAACCGCATATTCTCAGGAAGAACTTAAAGAATTCGAAGTAATTATTCTTCAAAAACTTACTAGTGCAAAAGAGGAACTAACTTCTCTTAAGGAGAGTCTGAGTAAAAAAAATGACAGTGGAACAGATTATACGGCTTCCACCTCAAAACTTTTGGAAGATGGAGCGGATACCCTTGAAAGAGAAAGTTTAAGTCAGCTTGCTGCCCGTCAGCAGAAGTTTGTTGGCAACCTTGAGAATGCGCTAATTCGCATTAAAAACGGCACCTATGGATTATGTGTGGATACTGGGAAATTGATCTCAAAGGAAAGATTGAGAGCTGTGCCTCATACCATGCATTCTATTGAAGCCAAACTTGCCAAAAAATAAATTGGATTTTCTCAATCGTCATATTGAGGCTTTGATATTTTGTGCTCCTGAGCCGCTTTCGATTACAGAAATCTCTAAGTGTCTTACAGAAATGTTTGCTGCAGAGGTCCCTCTTGATCACATCGAATCTGCGATTTACGAATTGAGGCTAAAATATAATAATGAGGATTATTCCTTTTCGCTTGAGCATTTGGGTGGTGGATATCAATTTTTAACAAAGCCGGCCTATCAATCAAGCATAAGTATACTGTTGCGCCAGCAGTCTCAAAAGCGATTGTCAACTGCTCAATTAGAAACACTTTCGATCATCGCTTATAAGCAGCCAATCACTAAAGGTGAAATCGAGCAGATCAGAGGAGTTAATAGCGATTATTCTGTCCAAAAATTGTTGGAGAAGGAGCTTGTCGAGATCAAAGGGAAATCTGAAAGCGTTGGAAAGCCATTGATTTACGGAACTTCAGATAAATTCATGGAATATTTTGGCATCAATTCCATTCAGGATTTGCCACAGCCAAAGGACTTTTCTCAGCCTGAAAACCAAATAGGTGTGGAGCGAGAATAGCTTATTTAGATTGGCTTCACTTTGGCCAACCTTGAAACAAGGTATTTTCTTCCTGAATTAACTTCCTCACATAGAACTCGAGTTCGCTTTGTTTCTCCTTTTTTGAATTTTCTACCTGATAGAAAAAATTCCTTGCCGGGCAATAGATCCGATAGGAAGACATGATCAGAAACAAAATCATTTGGTGAGTCATATTTGCTCATCTCTTTCATCAGAAATAAATCACGGGATGAACTCGCCGCAGGGCTTTGCATGTGATGTCTCAGCGGAATCAAGATATCCTTTGGAAATACTGAATCATTTAAAATAGGCCACATTAAATTTTGAAACTCCTTTTTCCATTCATTCCCATGTGGGGAAAGCGAATTCCCGAACTTTTCAAAAGTGTGCAAATGTGCAACCTCATGAATAAATGTCAGGAGGAATTGAAACCGATTTAGGTCGGAATTAATGGTGATGGTTTGAATTTTCCGATCCTTTCGGTAACGGAAATCGCCAAGTTTTGAAGATCTGGGTTTTTGGACTTTGAACGTAAATGGAGTTTTTTGCCAAAGGTCCAAACAGTAGGAAATAGAAGCAGTTGGGATGTGCTTTTCAAAAATATTTCTTAACTGCTCTGAGGGATTCATTGCCCTAAAAATAAAAAAAGAGTCCCGAATTCGGGACTCTTAATTTTTTTCCTTTTTCGGGATTGATTACTGAGCTGGAGTAGCAGCAGTAGTGTCAGCAGCAACAGCAGTAGTGTCTACAGCAGGTGCCTCTTCAACAACTGGAGTTTCTTCAACGACTACAGTCTCTTCAACTGTAACTTCTTCTGTTGTCTTGTTACCGCAAGAAGCAGTAGCGATCAAGCCAGCGATTGCGAAAATTGCAAATACCTTTTTCATTTTTTGTGGTTTTCTTAATTACGACGCAAAGGTACTAGTATTATTCGCAATTAAACAAGAGCCACTCAAATATTTTTTATTTGCTTTTGTAAACAATTTTTACAGGAACTCCTTCGAAATCAAAGTTTTCCCGTAGACGATTTTCCAAATAGCGTGTATAGGGCTCCTTGATGTACTGAGGAAGGTTGCAAAAGAAAGCGAATACAGGGTTTTTGGTAGGTAATTGAGTTACATATTTGATTTTTATGTATTTGCCTTTCCAAGCAGGAGGAGGATATTTCTCAATTTCTTGAAGTAAAATATCATTCAATTTAGAAGTAGCGATCCGTCTAGTTTTATTTTCATAAACCTTAGTTGCCAATTCAATTGCTTGAAATATTCGCTGTTTTTCAACTACAGAAGTGAAAATGATCGGGATCCATTTGTTTTCACCAAGTCGATCTATCATGTCATCTTTAAGTTTACCCATGGTTTTGTGATCCTTTTCGATCAAATCCCATTTGTTCACCATGATCATGACTCCTTTGTTGTTTTTGATGGCAAGACTAATCAAGTTGATGTCCTGGGCTTCAAGTCCTCTTGTAGCATCTATCATAACAATGATAACATCGGACTCTTCTAATGTTCGTAAGGACCTCATCACAGAGTAAAACTCCACGTCCTCTTTTACCTTGGCTTTTTTCCTGATTCCAGCAGTATCTGTGATGATGAAGTCTTGGCCGAAAAGCTTATAACGAGTATGGATCGCATCCCGCGTTGTACCAGCTTCATCAGTCACGATAGATCGCTCATGACCTAACAAAGCATTGAGAAATGAAGATTTCCCAACATTTGGCCGTCCTAATATGGATATTTTAGGAATACCTGCATCAGGGTCTTCAACTCCTTCGTCTTCAAATTGCTTAATCACTTCATCGAGTAGTTCGCCTGTACCACTTCCACTAGCTGCTGCAATTGGATAAATTTCAAAATCACTGATTCCCAAGGAGTAAAACTCATGAGAAGACATGGCTTTTTCCCTGTTGTCTGCCTTGTTTGCTACTATGAAAAGTGGCTTTTTGGTGCCTCTGAGCTCATTTGCAAAATCCATATCTAGATCTGTTAGACCATCTATGCAGTCAACTACAAATAGAATGACATCTGCTTCTTCAATTGCAAGTTTGACTTGCTTTCGAATTTCTGCTTCGAAAACGTCTTCCGATCCAGTCACATATCCCCCTGTGTCGATAACAGAGAAGAATTTACCCGACCATTGGGCGTGGCCGTAGTGTCGGTCACGAGTCACCCCGCTCATGTTGTCTTCGATGGCCTTTCGTTCTTCTACCAAACGGTTAAAAAGTGTGGATTTTCCAACATTGGGCCTACCAACGATTGCTACAATATTTGCCATGATTAGGATGGGTCGTACCCGAATTTTTTAAGTTT
>CAYTXN010000122.1:0-9218 GCA_964441195.1 uncultured Limnohabitans sp. | reverse complement strand
AATCGAAATCATCCAAGTCAGCAAGCTGGAGGAGATGTATCAGTTGATTTTTTGATAAGATGACCCGCTTACCGAGCTGAAAGTTCCTTTAATTGATTTACCAAAAGGGATCCCGAACTCGGACGGTTAATTCCCTCTTTTAGTAATTTCCCTTCTTTATTGACAATCATATAGGTGGGGAAACCTGTGATATTGAATTCTTTGTCGAAACGCTGAAATTCTTGTTGATCCAGAAAGTAATGCTCTCCAATCAAGCCATGCTTTTTGATTTGATTTTCGAAGGATTTGCGATCTGACTGAGCGCAGATATAGGCAAAAACCACATCCTCCGGAGCTTCTTTTTTAAGGGCTTCCGCAGACTTGAATTCGCTGATGCATGGACCGCACCAAGTGGCCCACACGTCAATGTAGATTACCTTTCCCGGATATTTGGTTTTCAATTGATAGAGAACATTTTCGGAATTCTCCGCAATAGCTACTCCTTCCACGAAGCGAGCGTTTTTAGTGAGTTCAAATTCAGTAATGTTTTGCTCGATCAAAGCCAAGACCTGAGGCTTCATTTCCAAAGATTCCAATTGAGAGCGGATTGATTGAGGGATTTCTCTCCCTCTTCCTTGAAAATTCAAATCCAAAAAGATTGCAATTATAGTTGATCTCGGAATTGCTCCCAGATCAGCAATTTCATTGAGAAGATCATCCCATTGGGCTAAGGCATAAAAATCTGCTGTTTCTGGTTGATGCTCTTTGGACAACTCTTTGAATTCATCTGTAAGGACTAAACTATCTCTTGGAACCTCTTTTAGTACCTGCGCATACCAATTTTCAACTGCGGATTTCTTGGATTCGGAAAGAGATAGGGACTGGTAATATGAATGCAATAATTCATTCATTTTGGAAGTGATTTTTTTTGATTGGGAAGGTTGAATAGCCATCGTAAACTCCCGCATTAATCCTGAGTAATTCGAGCTCATTAAATCTTCCGGCTCATTTGTAATGAGTTTTTTGACTTCCTCAATATAACTTTCCGGGACATCGATAGGCGTTAGTCTGCCACCAGCTGTTCCATTGTGAAGCCAAATGTATCTTCGCAAGTCATTAGCTGCGTAGATTCTGGCATCTCTGAGACTAAGTTCCTTTATCAACAGGCTTACCGGAATCGAGTCAAAGTAAGTATGATAAAAATCTTCGTGTTTTTTCATCAAGTCTAGGCGAAACTCAAGGAACTCCTCCGATTCCAGAGACTTTTGTAAGCTGTCGTTGAGGAAATACTCCCGAACTTTCATAAACTCAGGACCAATTAATCGTCATTCTTCATTCTCTGCAGCCAAGTCGCCCATGAAATCGATCGATTTCACTTTAGTCCAGGATGAAAATCCACTTTCGAAGGAGCCCTCATCGATTACAATGCTTTGAGTCGCTCCCGGAGTAGAAACGTAGGTAAAAAAAGCATCTCCAGCTTGAACCATTACCTCCTGAGGATAATCCAATGGATAAATAACTTTGAACCTTCCCTTATCATCCACATCACCTGTAAATTGTTTTTGCCCATCGCCAAGAGCATGGTTATAGATAATATTGATTGTGGAAGGCATGGTATCTCTAGGAAGAAATACGCCCTGTAATAAAACTTGATCTTGCTTGAAAAAGTCTCCCGAAACATCAGTATTTCCAACAACCCGATTTTTTAAGTCGTTGGACTTTTCAGGTTGAATGGCAGTTTTTTCCTCTCCATTTATCAAGGAATAGGTATCCCCGTTTTTTGAAATAAATAGCTCAAGACTATTCTCTCCATTTTTAAGAATCAACTTTTCAGAAGTCGCTTGATCAATTTCCCAAATTTGACTTTCGAATAAAGCAAAATCATCCCTGATCATTAAAATCAACTCATTACTCCCATCCGTGGTATACCATGAGCCATATATTCCATTGTTTTGGGTTTCCTGAGAGAAAGCCGATGTGAAACTGAAATTAAAGAGCAGAAAAAAAAAGTAAAACGCCTGTCTCATAAGTAGAAAGTAGGTTTAGATGAAGTAATTAAATGAAAGTAATCTAACTAACCTATGTTTTCTTGCGAAATTTGTTGAATGTGGTTTTATCTTTTCCAATTGTGACAAATGAACTCTCGGATATCCTATTTTTGAGCGGTTTTATTCCTCTATTTAATGAAAGCATTACTTACCATTGGTCTTCTCGTTCTTTCCAACACTTTTATGACTTTGGCTTGGTACGGCCATCTGAAGTTTGCCGAGTGGAAATGGTTTAATAAACTGGGTTTGGTTTCTGTGATTTTGATCAGCTGGGGGATTGCCCTTTTCGAATACATGTTTCAGGTTCCTGCCAACAAAATAGGCTTCTCAGGAAATGGAGGGCCATTTTCCCTCGTCCAACTCAAAGTCTTGCAGGAAGTCATCACCTTGGTCATTTTCATGATTTTCACTTTGATTGCTTTCAAAAATGAAACCTTAAAACTCAATCATCTCATCGGAGCGATTTTTTTAATACTGGCAGTTTACTTTATTTTCAAGAAATGAAAACCCAATAATGACCCGATTTCTTAGCCAAGTTCTATTTCTGATTCTTTCGACTTTGATGATTTCTTGTCAAGAAAAAGAGTCGGATAGAAAGCCAAATGTAATCCTGATTCTCACGGATGATCAAGGATATGGAGACCTTGGGGTTCACCAAAACACAGAAATCAAAACTCCTGTTTTAGATCGACTAGCTTCGGAATCAGCACAATTTGATCGATTCTATGTCAGTCCACTTTGTGCGCCAACTCGGGCAAGTTTGCTCACGGGGAGATATCATTTGAGCACTGGGACAGTTTCTGTATCAAATGGTTTGGAAACGATGGATGCAGAAGAATATACTTTAGGCGAGCTATTTCAGGACAATGGATATCGCACTGGACTTTTTGGAAAATGGCATAATGGACAGCATTATCCACACCATCCTTTGGCACAGGGATTTGATGAGTTTACTGGTTTTCTGGCAGGGCATTGGTCTAATTATTTTGATACCCAATTGGAGAAAGAGGGAATACAACAAACCTTACCCGGCTACTTGCCAGATGTTTTTACAGACGAAACGTTGGCATTTATCGAAGAAAATCAAGAGCGCCCATTTTTCGCATACCTAGCCTTTAATACGCCTCATAGCCCGCACCAAGTTCCAGACGAATATTTTAGTCCCTATAAGGATGCGGGACTAAATGATGAATTGGCCGCAGTCTATGGTATGGTAAGTAATATCGATTATAACATTGGGAGAGTTCTGGAAAAACTTGAAAACCTTGAGTTGGATGAAAATACCATAGTCATTTTTTTGACTGACAATGGTCCTAACGGAAAACGATTCAATGGCTCAATGAAAGGAGCCAAGGGTTCGGTGCATGAGGGAGGAGTTCGGGTTCCTTCATTTTGGCGATGGCCGGGAAAAATCATTCCGAGGTTAATTACAACACCTGCAGCGCATATTGACATTTTACCCACTTTGACAGATCTACTTACTTTAAAAGTTAATGGAGAGCGAAGCATTGATGGGATCAGTGTCGCAGCTTCGCTGAAAGGAGAATCTCAACAAATATCGAGAGCTATTTTCACACATGTTGCACAACCACAAAGTGAATTAAGTCCATTGCCCGGAGCTATCCGCAAAGATTCGATGCTTTTGGCTTTGCTACCTTCTGGTGTTGAATTGTATGATTTGAAAAATGATCCAGGTCAGAATGAAAATTTGGCTTTAAAATCTCCAGAAATAGCCAAGAAGCTCTCTGAAGAATACCAAGCTTGGTGGCAAAAAGTGGCTCCTCAGAATCTGGCAGATCGGCCGATTCCTATATCCAAACAAAGTCCTGAGATTTTTCTGGCTGCTTATGAAGCGAAATTCAATGGAGAGATCTGGTTTTTTGAAGGGCACGGATGGGCTCAGGATTGGTTAACCAATTGGATAGATGATAAAGACAGTATTTTTTGGAAGTTGAATGTTCTTGATTCTGGAGAATTTGAGGTGTTTTTGGAGTATGCTGCCAGAGAAGATCAAGTCGGCACTAAGATGAAATTGACTGATAGTATGACTAACTTGGAATGGACACTTACAGAAGCTTTTCTCCCCAAATCTATCTCAAGTCCTGATCGGGTGACCAGAAAAGAAGCACCTGAACAAACCTGGAATTTCATCTCAGTTGGTCAAATCCGCTTGAATCAAGGGCTTCAAGAATTGCGAATGACGGCAAGCGATATTCCTGAATTAGGGCTTGGTGATATTTACAGCATTAGACTCCGTCCTATCAGGGAAGGACAAAAATAGAAAAATGAAAAAGGATACCACTGGAGAAAACTTCACGCTCGATCCTCAGAATTGGGATTCCATGCGTGAACTTGGTCATCAGATTATTGATGATCTCTTTGATTATTGGCAGAATATCCGTGATGAAAAGATCTGGAGGCCAATTCCCGATGAAGTCAAAGATTTTCTTGATCAGCCAATTCCTGAAAAAGGCCAAAGTCCAGAAACAGTTTACCGAGAGTTCAAGCAGAATATATTCCCATACAACAAGGGTAATGTCCATCCGCGCTTTTTTGCCTGGATTCAAGGAACAGGAACGCCATTGGGTGTTTTGGCGGATTTGTTGGCTTCGGGGATGAATCCAAATGTAGCAATCGGCGAACATTCAGCGATGTATGTCGATCGCCAAGTCATCAATTGGTGTAAGGAACTGATGAACTTTCCCGCTGATGCTTCGGGAATCCTAGTCAGTGGCGGTTCGATGGCGAACATCACCGCGCTTACTGTGGCTCGGAATTCATTTCGAGATGAAAAGATCAGAAACAAAGGCTTAAAATCTGCATCAGCTCAGTTGGTTTTGTATTGTTCCGTGGAAACACATTCCTGCATTCAAAAGGCGGCTGAAGTCATCGGATTAGGCACCCAAGCGGTCAGAAAAATTGGAGTGAATGATCGCTATGAATTGGATACCTATGCGCTCAAATCTCAAATTGAGCTGGATATCGAGGCTGGATTCCTGCCTTTTTGCATTGTTGGTACCTCAGGGACCGTGAATACTGGCGCAATTGACCCCTTGGAAGAGCTTTTGACTATCTCCAGAAAATATGGAATGTGGTTTCACATAGATGGTGCTTATGGTGCTTTGGCAAAGCTTGATCCAAAATATTCTGACCGATTAAAAGCAATTGAAAAAGCCGACAGCTTGGCTTTTGATCTTCACAAGTGGCTTTATGTTCCCTATGAAGTGGGATGTACTTTAATTAGGGATGCAAAAAAGCACCGGGAATCATTCGCTATTACACCAAATTACCTGCTTCAGGAAAATAGGGGACTTTCCGGAGGATTGGACTCCATCAATAATTATGGATTTGAATTATCCCGCGGATTTAAAGCACTAAAAATTTGGATGTCGCTAAAGGAACATGGTCGTGGGAAATATGCTCAAATGATTGCTCAAAATAACCGACAAGCGGAATATTTGGTAGAATTAGTAAGTCAACATCCCGAATTGGAATTGACAGCTCCGGTATCGATGAGTATTACTTGCTTCAGGATGATCAAACTTGGTTATTCTGAAGATCAGTTAAGAGACTTGAATCGAGAGGTCCTTCTGAGACTTCAGGAAGAAGGTATAGCGTCTCCAAGCTCTACTGTTTTAAATGGGAAATACACACTCCGAGTTGCCAATGTCAATCAGCGTACCCGAATGGAAGACATGGATTTACTCGTGAGAGAAGTATTAAGAATTGGAAACGAAATCTAAGATTCGCAGTTCGAATTATGGTTATTGAATCTAGTTGGCTTAATTTTGGCTGATCGAATCCAAACTTTTGAACACCAACTATGAAATCAAGCATGACCCAAAGTGACAAACAGAGGGATGCCCCGATAGCTAGCTGGGAAGTCATGCGAGATTCTCCCGATCCGCTGCGGCGGACGGGACAGGCTATCTGACCACTAAAAATCAAATTATAAACAGATGAAAACGATCAAACTATTCGCCCTTGTGTTGGGCTTTACAATTCTCGGCTCGATAAAGTCTCATGCACAGGAAATCGGTCTTCGATTTGGAGACTTTTACGGCAACAATGTCGCTGTTGATGGGGTTTTTGCACTTGGCGAATTCAGCCGAATTCACGCAGATGTTAGCTTTGGAGGAAATGGATTAGGAATTGATGCGCTGTGGAACCCCATCTATGATGATATTCCGGATACAGATTTTCAATGGTATGCAGGCTTTGGTCCGGCTGTGTACATTGGTGATAATTTTCGATTAGGTGCGGCTGGAGAAGTCGGTGCCGAATATGCATTTTCTGAAGTTCCTATCACGATCGGTTTGGATTTTCGACCGTATTTGTTTTTGGTAGAAGTCACTGAATTTCGAGCAGGATTTGGTCTAAATGTCCGCTGGAGGTTGCAATAAACGCCTATAAAACAATAATTTTAAGCCGTCAAGTTTGTCGGCTTTTTTTATGGAACAGATTGTCGGAGGTGAGTTTTTTTTGGAACGATTTCAAGGAAAAGGGGGCTGGACTTTTATCAAAATTCCCATTGCTATTTTGCCTTCAGGCAAAGCCTTTGGAATGCTTAAAGTCTGCGGATCAATTGATGATTATACCTTTGAAGGAAAGCATTTGATGCCTATGGGAGACGGATTTCTTTTTCTCCCAATTTCTAAACCGATTCGTCAGGCCATTGGAAAAGAAGAAGGAGATAAAGTGCTTTTCAAACTCTATCGAGATGAAATTCCTACTTCTATTCCTGAGGAATTGATCGCTTGTCTGGAAGATGATCCAGGTAAGCTTTCCCTATTCCAGAAGCTCTCCGATGCTGAGCAAAAACAGTGGATTGAGTATATCTACTCTGCCAATTCCGATGAGGTAAAAGCCAATAGAATCATCAAACTTTTATCCGATCTGAATTGAACGCTTAGAATTCAACAATAATCCCAACTGTAGGCAATAGGCTTCCTGCTGGATTGTTAATCAATTTCAATTGATAGCGCGTTGGATCAATAGGATCAACTAAAATAGTTCCAGAATCATCCCGGACAGGTATTAAAATTGGCGGCTGCTCAGCTTGGAAGTTGTAGAGATTTTGGATGTCAAAATACCAGTTGAGGTTCCAGTTTTTGAAGAAATACTTCTTGTCCACTCTTAGATCCAACTGGTGAAAAGGATCAAGTCGAATGGCATTGATTTGCGAATAATCCAGAATTCCGGAATTCCGAAGATTCCAATTGCTGATCAGACTTGATTCTTCCAAATCGAAAGGTGTGTAAGGAGTGCCTCCGAGAAATCGCCAGCGTGTTCCTATTTCCCAGTTTTTGGCAAATCGCTTTCCTGCAGTCAAACTCACAATGAACTTGTTGTCCCAAGAGGATGGAATGAATCCATTAGTATTTGGATTGGTAAATTCACTTCTGACCAAGGTCAAAGCAGCTATTCCATAAAAGTCATTGAAAAGTCGCTGTTGAACCAAAAACTCTAAACCGTAAGCTTTTCCTTCAGCATTCGATTCCACAGGTTCATTCCCAATCACTCCAAAGTCGGCTCCGAGGTTTGCTAAGGATATCCCATTTCGGATAGATGAGGGATAGTTATTGTACTTTTTGTAAAAGGCCTCTGCGGTGAATCTTCTGTTTTTCTCAGGAACCAAAAACTCAATGCCTGCGATCAGTTGAGAGTTTCTGATAAATCGCACATCATTTTCTTGGTTCTCTAGTTCGCCCTCGTTGTTTCTGAAGCCGAAAACAGTATATGGAGGTTTTTGGTAATAAATCCCTGCATTCGCGGTGGCAAAGAGATTTGGCCTCAACTGATAGGACGCTGATATCCTTGGGCTGATTTGGTTCAGAGGATTGGAAGCTGTCTCTCCGAAATCTGCTCCATCCATTCTCACTCCTCCTGTCAAAAGAAGGCGATTACCATAAAAGTTTTTGGAGCCTGAGATGAATGCCCCGTATTGGTTGAAGAATGAAGTGGACTCCACATCGATTAATTGTCCAGTGGAGGCAAGAGTGGATCGGTCAAAATTGCTGATGAAGTAGCGCGAATACTGGTAATTAAATCCGTATTTGATAGTGTAGCCTTTCCCAAAAATGCTGTTTTCCGCGCGAAACTTATTCTCAGATTCCTGTGACTTATAGTCAAAAAGTAGATTCGCTTCTGAACTGTTGTCATTGCCGGCAAATTTGAAAGATTGATTATTCAGCATGTTGCGACTAAGGACAAAAGTCCAAAATCCGTTTTCCCGATATCGCTTCAATTTCAACCCGGTGACGTAATTCCATTGAGTTTGAATCGGCAGGACATCCAAAAGGTAAAGTCGATTTTCTTTTTCCTCCTCTGTTTCCTCTTCGGGAATATCTTGATTGAGCGCAAAGTTGTCTATCGCTCCCAATCCGATAAATGTCAGCTCAGTTTTCTCGTTCAGCTTGGTTGTAGTTTTGATTTGGAAATCATTGAATGTGGGAAGGAAAGGCAATCCTAAAAGTCTAAACAATCCTTGCAGATACGATCTTCTGGCAGAAAGAGAATAGGTTGTTTTTTCTGAAAGGGGGCCTTCGTTTGATAGTGTCAACTCAGATGCTCCAACAGTCAGTTGTGTAGCCATTTTGTCCCGGCGACCATCTTTGAGTTGGATTTCGAAAAATGAACTCATGGCATCCATCCGATTTGCCGGAAATCCGCCTGCGATAAGGTCCAGATTTTTGATCAAGTTTACATTGAGAATACCGACTGGACCACCCGAAGAACCTTGGGTTGAAAAGTGATTAATGACCGGAACCTCGATCTCGTCGACATAGAATTTATTTTCGTTGGGTGCACCACCTCGGATCAGAATGTCATTTCGAAAGCTTGGAGTGCTTGCCACACCTGGTAAAGCTTGGATTACTCTTGAGATGTCCCGATTTCCGCCAGGATAGCGCTCAATCTCGTTGGTGTTGAGTTTCCTTACGGATAGCGGTGTTTCCTCAGATCTTGTAAATTCACTGCTGACGACCACTTCACTCAATTCCGAGGCATCTTCTTCCAGTTGAAAATCCAATTGAACTGCCCTAGCCAATGTCACTTGAACCTCAAATGCTGTGGAGGATTTGTACCCCACGAAACTTGCTCTGACATTATATAGTCCTGGGGAAATAGCGCTGATATCATAGTTTCCATTTTCATCCGTGATCGCTCCAAAATCAGTATTTAATACCAAAA
>CAYTXN010000121.1:0-9239 GCA_964441195.1 uncultured Limnohabitans sp. | reverse complement strand
TCGGTTTCATTGATTTGGATTTTGGTCCGGTAGGAACAGCTGGTTGGTTGTGTTCAAATATTTTAGATCATTTAGCGGTGCCAACTGATCTTTTGCCTTTGAAAGGTTTGACTGTATTAAGCCAAAGGCTTGCATGACTTCATCGAATGCTTTTTGTTCGGCTTGCTTTTGCTCGTATGCACTCCATCCCCAGAAGCTTCCTATCAAAATCGTGATTGATGCCGCCCAGCTAAGCCAATGGGGATTTAGCTTTCTGGTCTTTGCCTTTGGAATACGCAGATTTTTCGGTTTTTCGGTTTTGAACTGGTCTAGTCCTTTGAATAAGGCCTTTTCCTGTTCATATCCTTCCGCATTTAGAATTAATCCTCGAAGCTCCATTTCTTCACTTTGGGATGTTTCCGCCTCCCAATATTTCTCCAGTAGTTCTTCTATTCTAGCTTTCATCCGGTGATTCCTTGGTTGATTAATTTTTCGCGTAGAGTTTTCCTTGCCCGGTGGAGGTTGACTTTCACTTGGTCAAGACTGATCTCCATTTGCCCTGCAATGGCTTCATAACTCATTTCCTCTACTTCTCTGAGGTGAAAGATCTCCCGCTGCTTCTCAGGCAGATCTCCTACCAAATCAAATATCAAACGAAGTGATTCTTCAGATTCAAGTTGATTTGGTACATTAAAAGCCGTTTCCTGTATTCCTTCCAAACTTTCAATTCTTTCATTTTTTCGGTGATGCATCAAGACCTCATTTTTCAGGCTTTTGACCATCCAACCAATCAGATTTGGATGTGCTTGGAGTTCCTTTTGACGTCCCATTGTTTTTTCAAATACATTCTGCAAGGCATCTTCTGTTAGATCCCGGTCTTTGGTCCAGAGAAAAACCATCCGGAACAGCTTGCCTCTCAAGGGCCAGATGTGTGTCTCGAAAAATGAATTCATTTAAGAAGGTGATGCTGAAAAGCGAAGAATGTTACAAATTCACAAAGAAATTTCCTGAAATTATTTCCCTAAGTCTAAAACTCACCCGGAAGGAAGTGGTTAGTTAGTCTTTATTCGTTTTGAGGGATCCTTGACTTGTGTAGATCGAGTATAAATTTGAATCAGAAATAGTATGCATGCAGACTATTTTATATTTTGCAGTGATGAACAATCCAGCTTTACATCGACGAAGTATTGAGAAATGGGCAAAAAAAATCCCGATCCAGGTGGATCGGGAGGGTGGTGATAAGTGGACTCGAACCACCGACTCACGGATTTTCAGTCCGATGCTCTACCAACTGAGCTATATCACCAACTCTTAAAGTGATGCAAAGGTAGAAATTTGAGTATTTGATACAAACGCTTTTCAGAAAAAATAAACCCTAATTAACGAAAAAAAAGCTAATCTGATCACTATGAGCATTTTACCGCAACTCGCATTTGTCCTGATTTTAGGTATCGCGGGTTATATTTTGAGTAAAAGGATCAAATTTCTCAGAAGAAATATCCTTTTAGGAAAAGCAGAGACTCGGAACGACCAATCCGAATCCCGATGGAAGACCATGATGCTGGTGGCATTTGGTCAACAGAAAATGTTTAAACGCATCGTCCCCGCTTTTCTTCATTTATTAATTTATGTTGGCTTCTTAGTCATTAACCTTGAAGTACTGGAATTTATCCTTGACGGGATTTTAGGAAGCCACAGGCTTTTTGCGCCGGTATTGGGAGGGCTTTATACTACAGCCATTAATATGTTCGAGTTTCTCGCTGTGGCCGTTTTGGTTTCATGTGTTGCCTTTCTGATCAGAAGAAATGTGATGAAAGTGGAGCGATTTTCCAAGCCGGAGCTCAAGGGTTGGCCAGCATTGGATGCAAACTTGATTTTGGTGATCGAAATCGTTTTGATGTTCGCCATTCTGACGATGAATGCGACAGATCAGATTTTGGCTGACCGAGGAGATGAACATTATTTGGCCTTGGGTACGCTGTTTTTCAGCAGCATGTTGATGCCAATTTTTGAGGGAATGTCTAATGAAGCTTTGGTTTTCACGGAGCGTTTTGCCTGGTGGTTTCATATTGTAGGGATTTTGGCCTTCGCTATTTATGTTACCTATTCCAAGCACCTTCATATCTTTTTGGCTTTTCCGAACACCTGGTATTCCAACCTTAAGCCAAAAGGCGAAATGGTAAACATGCCCGAAGTGACCAATGAGGTGAATATGATGCTCGGAATTCCGGTGGAAAACCCTTCCGAGCCGTCTGCAGAGATCGGTCGATTTGGCGCAAAAGATGTCAATGACCTCAGCTGGATCAATGTCCTCAATGCGTATTCCTGTACCGAATGCGGGCGTTGCACCGCTGAATGTCCCGCAAATCTCACCGGTAAGAAACTTTCTCCGCGTAAAATCATGATGGATGTGCGGGATCGTGTCGAAGAAGTGGGGAAAAGTCTGGATTCCGGAGGTCCTGGTTTTGAAGATGGGAAGTCACTGTTGGGAGATTACATCACCAAAGAAGAAATCAATGCCTGCACGAGCTGTAATGCCTGCGTAGAAGCATGTCCTGTCAATATCGATCCTTTGTCCATTATTCTTCAAATGCGTCGCTACGTGGCCATGGAAGAATCCGGTACTCCTGCCCAGTGGAATGCCATGTTTCAAAATATGGAAACCAGTTTTTCGCCCTGGAAATTCAGTCCTTCGGATCGTTTCAATTGGTCCGAAAAAGTGAAAGAAGAGGAAATGAAATAGAAAGTTGTCCGATCCGCCACGGCGGACAAGTGATTGATGACCGATGTCCGATGAAATTTTCTTCTTGATTTGGGTCTTGTTTCTTATTTCTAGCCTCTTGTGTCTAAAGTCTAATATCTAAAGTCTAAAAAATGTCTACATATAAAGTTCCTACAATGGCCGAAATGGCCGGAAATGGCCAAACTCCCGAGGTTCTTTTTTGGGTGGGTTGCGCCGGCTCTTTCGATGAGCGCTACAAAGCCGTGACTCAAGCTTTTGTGAAAATATTGAATAAAGTCGGCGTAAGCTTTGCAGTCCTGGGTCCTGAGGAGGCCTGTACAGGCGATCCCGCAAGAAGAGCCGGAAATGAATTCCTGTTCCAAATGCAAGCAGTCGCCAATATTCAGGTAATGAATGGCTATGAGGTGAAAAAAGTTGTCACAGCATGTCCACATTGCTTCAATACCATCAAAAACGAATATCCTGCTTTGGGTGGAAATTATGATGTAATTCACCATTCTCAGTTTCTTCAGCAACTGATCAATGAAGGGAAGGTCACACTGAAAGGAGGAGGAGAATTCAAAGGCAAAAAAATCACCTTTCACGATTCCTGCTACCTTGGTCGTGCCAATAATGTCTATGAAGCCCCTCGGGAAGTTATCAAAGCCTTGGATGTGGAGTTGGTCGAGATGAAGCGCTGCAAAACCAAAGGACTATGTTGCGGGGCTGGTGGAGCGCAGATGTTTAAAGAACCTGAACCGGGTAAAAAAGACATCAATATCGAGCGTACTGAGGAGGCATTGGCCACCGGAGCAAGTACAATTGCGGTTGGATGTCCATTTTGTCTTACCATGATGACCGATGGAGTGAAAAATCAAAATCGGGAAGTTGACGTCAAGGTCTATGACTTGGCAGAAATGATTGCCAAAGACATGGGGATTTAATTGGAAGTATTGAATCAATTCAGCCCTTTTTGCCGTTATGCAAAAAGGGTTTTTTATTTGTAAGTTAAACAAACCGCATGTATCTCCCATTTGATCAAATGCCTGATTACGCTAGAGTTTGGGTTTACCAGGCAGACCATAAATTATCCTCAGATGATGAACAGCTTGTCCGAGATCGGATGAAGAGTTTTTGTGAAGGCTGGAATACGCACGGAAACTTGATGCCCACTTCATTTGAACTCATCGAAAGCCAGATTTTGATTTTGGCAGTGGATGAAAGTAAACTTGGAGCCAGTGGCTGTTCGATTGACAGCTCGGTTCGGACGCTTCGGGAGCTGGAAAGCCTCCTTCACATCAATTTGACCGATCAAGGGAAAATCAGCTTAAGAAAGCCAAGCGGAGATATGAAAGTGGTTTCAGCCTTAGGTATAAAATCAAAAGTGACTTCAGGTGAAATAGATCTTGAAACTGAAGTCATCAATCCCTTGATCCGTGTTAAATCCGATCTTCAAAATCTCTGGCAACCTGTCCGAAATAGTTGGCTTATTAAGTATTTTCCAAATTAATTAGTAATATTCAGCCTTGACCTACAATCACCATTCGATGAAGAAGCATTTTTTATGGATTTATGCCTTGGCTCTTTTGGCTTTTGTTGGCTGCAAGAGCTTGCAAGAAAAAGGAAATGACCAATTCCTGTCCGGGCAATACCAATATGCTATCAATACCTTTACTCAGATTCTAAGTCAGGATTCTTCCAATCTTGAGGCGAACCAGTTTATCGCGGAAAGCTACCGGCTCTCAAATCGTATTGAAAAGGCGGAGCCATACTATCGCCAATTGGCAGAAAAAGATCCATCATTTACTAGTTACTTCTTCCTGGGACAGAGTCTGAAAGCGCAGCAGAAAAATGAGGAGGCAATCCAGGCTTTTGAAAAAGCAAAAGGTTATACAGCCGACGATGCCCTTTTGGCTAGAAATCAGCGGGAAATAGAGGCGATTAAATTGGCCGATGGAATTGAGAATTACTGGCCAAATCATGTTTTGGTCAATTATACCGAACTGAATACTCCGGGAGCTGATTTTTCTCCTGTATTGAGCGAAAAATTCCTCTACTTCACTTCAGGAAGACAAGCATCAGCACTATATCCGGCTACAGGAACACCCTATTTAAAGCTATTTCGTGCGAGAGCCGATGGTTTAAAAGTAGATGTTGGCGCAATACAGCCTTTGCCGGAATTCAGAAACGAGGAAGGCTTAAATCAAGGTTCCATTGCGATAAGTCCTGATGGTAACACAATCATTTATTCCCGGGGAAATTCTACTTCTCCAAAGGATTACCCTGAGACCACCTTATTTGCTTCTTATTTCCGAGGAGCAGGTTTTACCCAGCCCATTTGGATGCCGGTAAATGGTGAGGAAAATTGGTGGAATTCTACGCCAGCCTTCAGCCCGGACGGATCCGAACTCTATTTCGCCTCTAATCGACCTGGAGGATATGGAGGCATTGATCTCTGGAAGGCCACCCGACTGGCCAACAGTGATTTTGGAAATCCTGTCAATCTTGGTCCGACCATCAATACTCCGGGTAATGAAATGTTTCCAAGAATGGCACCTGACGGTAAATTCTTTTTTGCTTCAGATGGACATCCCGGCTATGGAAAGTTGGACTTATTTGTTGCCGAAAAGGACGAGTCTGGTATACAGGTGATTCGAAACCTAGGCCAAAATATCAACAGCAAAGACGATGATTTTGGAATTTTCTTCACAGAATACCCAAAGTCAGGTTTTATCTCTTCCAACCGGGAAGGTGGAGTAGGGGACGACGACATCTACTTCTTTGAAGACAAAACTCCTAAGCCTAAAATCGTCAATGTTTTGCTAAACGTCTTCACCAAAGAAGAAAAAGCTGATGGGTCCATCGCAGACTTGCCTCAAACCCGGGTTGTGCTATATGGTTCGGATAATAAGCAGCAGGGTGGAGATTTCTCCAATTCCAATGGTCGAGTGAGATTTACCATGGCTCCTGACTCGGATTATACTATTATCGCTTCCAAGGGAGGTTATTTCTCCAAATCGATACCCTACACTACAAAGGGCAAGACACCTGATCCGACGACTTTGATCCAGGATGTGACCAACGTATCACTTGATACTACAATCGTTTTGGATCAGTTGATTTTGGAGAAATCCATCGTACTGGATAATATTTATTATGATCTCGATAAGGCTGAAATCAGACCTGATGCAGCGATTGAGTTGGATAAATTGGTCAAGGTACTGACGGATAATCCTTCGATCAGAATCGAACTAAGCTCGCATACCGACTCCAGATCAAGCGATGCTTACAACCTTAATTTATCCCAAAGAAGGGCCCAATCTGCGGTGGATTACATTGTGTCAAAAGGAATCGCAGCTGACCGATTGGTGGCCAAAGGTTATGGAGAAAGCCAGTTGATTATCAAGGACGCTAAGACCGAAGAAGAGCATCAGGTCAATCGTCGAACTGAGTTTAAAGTGATTGAGATTCGGGAGTAGTTGGATCTTTCCCAGAAAACATAAAAGCCTGTCAGAAGTGATTCTTGACAGGCTTTTTTGGGCATGTCATTTCCCCTAAGATGAACACACAAAAAGCCACAGATCAACGCAGATTCCCTTAATCCTACATTTGTGTTTTTGAAGGGACCTGAGGTTTTTTCTGATTCAGAAATCCATTCCCTACATTTTGCACAATAAAAAAGTCCGAGTCAACGACCCGGACTTTGGTTTATGGTTTGGTTAAAATTACACGTAATTGTTAAGCATTACCGGCATTACGAGCATGAGGATGTCTTCATTAGCATCCTGTTCGGCAGGGAGAATCAGACCAGCTCTATTTGGAGCGCTGAATCTCAGGCTAACTTCTTTGCAGCTTAAGTTATTGAGCATTTCTACCAAGAACTTGGCATTGAATCCGATTTCGATATCCTCGCCTTCGTGATCGCAAGAAAGCCGCTCATTTGCCTCGTTTGAGAAGTCTAAGTCTTCTGCAGAAATCATCAATTCACTTCCGGTAAGTTTGAGTCTAACCTGATGCGTGGTTTTATTTGCATAGATCGCTATTCGGCGAAGGGATCCCAAAAGCTCTAAACGATCGATGTTCATGCGGTTTGGATTGTCAACCGGAATCACATTTTCGTAATCAGGATATCGCTCGTCGATCAGACGGCAGATCATCTTAATATTGTTAAACTTGAAGTATGCGTTGGATTGGTTGAATTCTACGGTGACAGGTACATTTTCACCGGGCAGAGTTGATTTCAACAAGTTGAGCGCTTTCCTTGGGATGATCAGACTGGTGCTGTTTGGCGAAGCGATATCTACTCTTCTGTATCGGACTAGTCTGTGACCATCTGTTGCCACAAATGTTGTATTCGTATCGCTCAAATTAATGTAAACACCAGTCATAGCAGGCCTGAGTTCATCCGAACTTGTCGCAAAAATGGTATTAGAAATTGCAGAGGAAAGTACTTCAGTGGACATGTCCACGGTAGTTGCGTTGTTCACGGTTGGGATTTTCGGGAAATCCGTCGCATTCTCACCCGCAAGTCTGTAACGACCGTTGTCGGAGCTTATTTCGACTGCATAGGTGTCATGATCGATGCTGAAGGTTACCGGCTGCTCAGGTAGATTCTTCAAAGTTTCGATCAGAATACGCGCTGGTACAGCAATATTTCCATCCTCTTTTGCCTCGACATGAAGCTGTGTCATCATGGAAGTCTGCAGATCAGAAGCAGTTATGGTCAGTTCGGAATCTTTTATTTCAAAAAGGAAGTTCTCCAAAATAGGAACAACCGGATTCGTCGTCACGACACCGTTGATGGCCGAAAGCTGCTTGAGCAAAGCAGAAGAGGAAACAATAAATTTCATATGAATATATTTTTTTTTTAAGAGGACATATGGAATCTCGCATGGTCAAAAGCCGAATCTCAATTGAGATTCTTCTTAATGCTCGATTTCATTTCGCAGGGCTTAGTATTTAGTTTAAATCCAGTGGGGTAAATTTATAAATAAAATGCTAATTCGATGGGTCGAAAATCCCTTTCCCCGAAAATTTATCCTGTTAATTTCACATTAACCAAAATCAGGTAGTTGAATACCTTCGCTTTCTAAGGTAAAGTATAATTCCTCCCAATAGACTTAAAATCAGAACAGGAAGCGCCACGTTGACTCCCTGCCAAAAAGTTTTCTGTTGGTTGATTTTCACTTTGTTCAAGGGTCGGATTTGTAGTGATCGGGTTCGGGAAGCGATGATGCCTTCCGGATCACTGAGGAATTGGACAAGGTTTTGGAGCAATTGCTTATTGGCGTAGGTAGTTTGGGCAAAAGGATCTTCGCCTAATGTCAGAGGCTGATTGCCCTTTAAGCTTAGTTGGCTTTGAAAGACCGAACCATCGCCAAAGACAACTACTTTTCCTTTTCCGCTTTCCTTAAAATCGTCTTTTGAAAAGCCTTCGGGGACAAATCTGTTTTTGAAAAGCGAGGTAAATTCACCTTCCAGCAGATAAGCCAAAGGCAGGTTGCGTAAGGTGAATTCTTCCATTTTCGGGGCTTGTTCCATATCCGAAAAAGCCACTCTGGAGGGTGCGGGAATTATCTTTTCACTTTCTGACCCAAAAATCAGTGGGGTCTTAATTACCCCATCTGCCTTGACGGTGTCTAAACTACTGGCAAATCTAAAATTGACCTGATCCAAGGCTTTGGTGATCGGATGGGCAGTGACTCTTCCTGCATTGAAATAAAATGGCCAAGGCAAAGGAACCAGTTGTTCTTGATTTCCAAAATTGCCCCCCATTACGGGTATGAAGCTAAAGTTAAGATCCTGGATTAGGTCCTTGTTGATTCTTACCCCATAGCGGAAAAGCAGGCGATCCAATTCATTTTCAAGGGGAAAAGAGAAGGTGCCATTTCCTCCTGCCTCTGCGATATTCACTTCAACTCCTTCTGCGGCAATTACAAGATTTCCTCCTTGCAGCACATACTGATCTAGGAGATAAAGCTCACGATCTGTGTAAGTTTGCTTAGGACCGACAATAAAAACCGTCCCAAAAGTACTCAAATCCTGAACGGATTTAGCTTGGTCGAGGGGAACTTTGAAGACTTCATATTGACTGTCAAGTGCTTCTACTATGCCAAAACCATCGTCTTCGGAAAGCTCCCCGTGCCCAATAATAAGGGCAATGGCTCCCTTTTCGGGATTGACCAGTTTTCGGATAGCATTGCTAAGTTCAAACTCCAGATTTTCGATCGATGTGTTTAAAATCTGATCCGGAGACATTCCCCGTTCCCCCTTTAGAATCAAGGCCCCAGTCTCGTACTCATCGTCAGCGACCAAGATTCCCGGAAAAATCAATTGTGTTTGTTGTCCGGCGTTTTGGTTGGAAAAAACGTTGGTCGGATTAATCCCGTAATCTGCCAGTGTAAAGATGAATTCCGCCTGAAGCGAATCTGTCACCGAGAGCGGATCAAAATAGGAGACAGTAATGGTTTGTGAAGAATATGCGTTAAAAGTCCGAACAGTTTCCTCCATGGACTTTTGTAGTCTTCGCATTCCGCCG
>CAYTXN010000120.1:8689-9263 GCA_964441195.1 uncultured Limnohabitans sp. | reverse complement strand
AACCAATACATGAGTTCATGTCGATTGCAAGACCCCAATGGTGCTGACTGTATTGGTGCCCTTTCCAAAGAGAAAGTTTCGATGGCTTTACAAATTCACCCTCTTTATAAATTTTTGGTCTATAGCGACCAGCAGAATTATCAAGTTTGTATTCAGACAAGACTGACTCCTGAATAACGTTTTCACGTCCCATGAAAGTCTGATGCGTCTGCGTGCGGGCGATCTTATAAGAATCTCCAGTGACAGCAACTTCAACTCCTGTGGTGATGTCGAAATTGACAAAGCCTTTGGAAGCATCAAGTAAGTCATAAGCATTGACACCTACTCCGTCTGCCACTCGACCAGCTTTGGTTCTTCCGTAGCCAATTGCTAAACCAAAAGTTCCATTTGCTTGACCTGGTTGAACCAAAATTGGAACAATCAGAGACTTGCCATTCACTGTAATCGAAGCTTTTTGGGTATTCTCCTCATACATAGAAACACCATTGTCCGCAGCCCATTTCTGAGATACAGTTAAGTAGTTATCCCAAGTAGCTTTGGTGATTGGATCAGGCATTTCCTGAAGCCAAGGGTT
>CAYTXN010000120.1:1699-8677 GCA_964441195.1 uncultured Limnohabitans sp. | reverse complement strand
CTACCTTAGAATAGATTACCAATTCAGCACCGGCATTATCTGCTTTGTATGTCTGAGAGACTGCTGCAGCTGCAGCTGAGGCATCACCAATTGCTGAAACAGCACCAGCAGTAGTTTCTACTGAAACCACACCGTTATATAATGCCTGATCCCAGAATTCCTGGAAAGAAGCACCATTTCCTGCTACAGGGAATAGCGTTGCATTCCAGTTTGCCTGAAGGTAATCGTAATAATTTGTTGCAGAACCAGCCCAAACCAAGAAGGATTCCTGAGCTTGTCTGGTTTTGAAAAGTGGAGAAATCGTTGGCTGAGACAAAGAGAAATGTCCCTGCTTCGGTTGGAAATCATTCCAAGACTCCAAGAAGTGATGATCTGGAGCTACGATTTGAACAAGAGATGAAGTCTCATCCAAAGTACCATTTGTAGAGATACTTACTTTCGCTTTTGCAATACCTTCAGCTACCTCAGCGCCACGTGCGTGATCATATACTGGATTACAGTTGTAGAAAACAACTCCACCAACTTGACCTGATTTCAATTCGGTCACAAACTGATTCATTCGCTCGTCATTTCCTCTTCTGAAGAAAACAGGATTTGCGAAGTCTACCGTTGCACCGTTATTTCCAAGCAATTCATTGATTGCATTGATTACTATTTGAACATTTGGATCGTTTGATCCGGAAACGACAAGTGAAGCTCCTTTTGAAGCCAAGAGGTCAGTTGCCGCTTGATCAAGATTTGCAATTTCTACTTTAGGAGCATTTACCGTAGCTGCACCTGATTTACCAGCAATAGCATTGTAAAGCGCCAAAACTGCCAAACCGCTTTGGGAAGCTTTGATAGGCGTTCTGTAGTCAGCATTTGCACCAGTCATTGTCAGGTTGGATTCAAACTGATAATGTCTTGACATTTCAGGTTTTTCCGAGCTGATTTTTCTTGTTTTGGCGTAAGCACCGGCAAATTCAATCGGCGAAATCCAAGTACCTAGGAAATCTGCTCCGAAAGAAACGATTGTCTTTGCTTTGTCAAAATGATAAGAAGGAATGGCACTTGTACCAAAATATGATTCTGCTGCTTTTGCAATACCATAATTCGAAATCGGGTCATACATGATCAATTCTGCTCCACCGAAAGCCGCTGCAAATTCCTGAAGCGCTTTTTCAGTAGAAGGAGAAAGGATTGTATTTGCAACGATCTTAACAGTACCGGCAGAAGCTAATTTGCCCTTTACTTCTGAATCTACAGCTGCCCACTCAGCGGCTGCGCCACCGATCATAGGTCCAACTAGTCTTTGCTTATCGTATAGCGAAAGCACTGACGCTTCCACGATTGCATTTACTTTTCCTTTATTAATAGGAGAAAGTTCGTTTCCGTCAATCTTGATTGGACGACCTTCTCTGGTTTTCACTACTACAGCTGCATAGTCACCACCTGAAGCGAATGTCGATGCATAATAATTTGGAATAGAAGGGTTGATATCAATCGGCTTATTTACATAAGGGATTGCTTTTCTAATCGGAGCCTCGCAAGCCGCCAAAGAAGCCGCTGCTAAGCTGAAACCCATTACTTTGAGAAAATCTCTTCGGGATGCACTACCATCTTCGCCAAGAGTTTTAGGCATTTCTGCAAACTCCCCGTCGGCATGCTTTACAAACTCCGGATCGTTGCTGAGTTGCTCGAGCCCTTTCCAGTAGGTTTTTTTATTTTCCTTCATTTTTATTTCTAGGAATGAATTAGCAAATAGGATAAGGAATTAATAGTGGCACTTTGCACACTCCAGACCGCCAATGTCTTTGACTTTCAAAGCATCCTTGGAATCTGAATGAAGTTGCACCAACTTATCGTAATAGGCATTGCCTTGAGTTGCAACTTCTGTTTGTCTATGGCAATCAATACACCAGCCCATGGTCAATGAACTATGCTGACCTACGACTTCCATTTCCTGAATTGGTCCATGGCAAGTCTGGCACTCGATACCGCCAACAGCAACGTGCTGAGAGTGGTTGAAGTAAGCCAAGTCAGGAAGGTTGTGAACTCTCACCCATTCGATTGGCTGATTATTATCAACAGCGGCATAGATTTTAGCGATTTCCGGAGAGATTCCTTCTTGGCCTCCAACATTCTGAATGTAGGTGTGGCAATTCATACAAATGTTGGCTGAAGGAATATTAGCCGATTTACCGATTTCTACACCGGTATGGCAATACTGACATGCGATTTCATATTGTCCTGCGTGAAGCGCATGAGAGAAGGCAATTGGCTGAGCTGGAGCGTAGCCTTGCTGAACACCTACTGAATAAAGGCCATCAATTGCTGTCTTTGCTACTAAAGCAATGACCAATGCAGTAATGACAATAATAAAGGCGTCACTTTTGAAAACTTTACCAATCTCAAACTTCTGGGAAACGAATTCTTTGTCTTCCTCAGGAAGATCCTGCTTGTTTATGTACTTAGTCAACACAGAGATGATCAAACCAAGCACTACAAGGATAAGTATTAATACCAATACTAATACCCCTAAAATGACAGTAAGGTATTCACTAGGTATTCCTCCGCCTGCTCCACCGGTTCCTGCTTCTCCACCTGCGGCTGCAGTTGCTGCAGCAGGATCTACTTTGTCTCCGTATTCAATGTAAGCGATGACATTGTTCAGGTCATCATCAGACAAGAATTCGTGAGAAATCATCACAGTATTATTGTATTCCTTAAAAAGTGCATTGGCATATTCATCACCTGATGCAATTACCGCAGAGGAATTTTTGATAAAGCTCTTAATCCAATCAATGGATTGTCTGTCGGTAACACCTCTCAAGGCTGGGCCAATGCTTTTCTGATCAAGTTTGTGGCAGGTTTTACAGTTGGCATTAAAAACAGTTTTACCTGCTGCTATTGCTTCATCACTACTGAGTACTGCAGGATCTACGGCAAATGCCTGCACCCCCATCAGCATGAAAAACAGCACTGCCAGTGTCTGGAAACTCAATCGAATCCCTACTAACGAGCGTTTGGATAACATATTTTAGCTAATTAAATAGTTTTAAGGTTCTCTTTAACCCCTGCAAAGGTACTACCCGACGCTAATTATTCAAACAAGAATTCAACTGTATAAAATCGGGCTGATTCCCAAAAATCACTCGCTTAGTTATTTGATTTTCAATTATTTATATATTTTTTTTCATTCGTTAATTTATTTAGAATCAATATAAATAGTGTATTTTCCAAAACGAATTTGTACACTCCTGATAATCAGGTTTCACTGCTTAAAAAAAGAATAATCCCAACTCTTATTAAATAAAACAAACCTCAAATTGAACCTATATTTGAAAGTCGAATGTTTGATGAAGCGAAGAATAATCTTACATTTGCCATCCGAAAACTAATGGTCGAGTGGCCGAGTGGCTAGGCAGAGGTCTGCAAAACCTCGTACAGCGGTTCGAATCCGCTCTCGACCTCATTTAAAAAGCATCTGCCAATGGCCGATGCTTTTTTATTTTTAGGAAAAGCCTTCCAATCCAAAAGGATCCATGCTTTTTAGATTCTTATTTCAGTGGATTGCTTTTGCGCCTGACATTCCCTAGTTTGATTTTTCAATCTCTAATGTCATGTCTCAAGATATCACCCTGCACGTAAATGGCGAATCTCGCACTTTTTCTGCCGATCCCGAAGAGCCTCTTCTATATATTCTAAGGGAAGAATTTGCTGTAAACGGAGCAAAGTATGGCTGTGGGTTACATCAATGTGGTGCCTGTATGGTGCTTGTAGATTCCAAAGCCGAATTCTCATGCCTCAGAACCTGCTCAAGTTTTGAAGAAACAAAAATCACCACCCTGGAAGGACTGGCAAAAAACAGCAAGCTACATCCCGTGCAGCAGGCGTTTATTGATACTCAAGCAGCGCAGTGCGGTTATTGCCTGAATGGAATGATCATCTCAGCTATCGCACTTTTGGAAACCACTCCCAGCCCGACTGAAGTTGAGATTAGAAAAGCACTCAACCAAGTCCTCTGTCGTTGTGGTACCCATTCCCGGTTTATCAGAGCTGTGAAACTTGCATCAGAGATGTTAAACTCCAAACTATGAAAGATCAGAAACTCCCCCAACCTAGTCGTCGGTCTTTCCTGAAAACAACCGGGCATTTGATGATCGGGTTTAACATACTTCCTTTGGCCTTTTGCCAAACGAAAGGAGCTACAAATGAAACTTCTCAATTCTTGGGCACTCCTCTCCGCCCCCATATCGACAATAAACTGATTGATTCCTGGATCAGACTGGATGCCGAAGGATATCTAACAGTACTCTCCGGTAAGCAGGAACTTGGGCAAGGAATAAAGATCGCCCTCATCCAAATCGCCGCCGAGGAACTGGACATTTCACCCGACCAATGTTTCATTATCAACTCCGACACCGGGCAAACAGCCAACGAAGGATTCACCGCAGGGAGCAATTCTGTGGAAGGTAGCGGGAAAGCCATCCGAAATGCTGCTGCTGAAGCCAGACTTTATTTATTGAAGCTTGCTGCGCAAAAATGGAATACAACTCTAGAATCTCTTTCTGTTGAAAATGGAATCATAAAATCCCCTAACGGAAAAGAAATCAGCTATTGGAAACTTTTGGAGGGAAAATTTATCGAAGGAACCGTCACAGGGGAAGCCGTTCCCAAAAATCCAAAAAACTACAAATACGTCGGAAAATCTTTGAAACGGACGGACATCCATAAAATGGTAATGGGGGAATCTCATTTTGTCCATGATCTGCGAATGCCAGGTATGCTGCACGCAAGAGTGATTCATCCGCCATCTTATCAGGACAGATTGGTATCCGTTGATCTATCTGAAGTGAACGAAATGCCCGGGGTGGTGAAAGTGATCCGGAACGGTAGCTTTCTCGCTGTAGTCACAGAACGAGAATACCAAGCAGTTAAAGCTTGGACAAAATTGAAATCACTGGCAGTTTGGGAAAAGTCCTCAATTGACATCCACCCAGCTCAACTGATCAACTCTATCAAAACTACCTCCGGTAAAGCCGAGGAAGTCAAGGCATCACCGGGGATAGTAGAAGTGATCGCAAAGGCTGACATACAGCATCAAGCAGAATATTTCCGACCTTATCAAATGCATGCCTCCATCGGGCCTTCCTGCGCTTTGGCACTTTGGGAAGAAAATCTGCTGACCGTTTGGACGGCCACTCAGGGAGTGTATCCGGTTAGGGCGACATTGGCCGATCTTTTTTCCCTGGATGAAGAAAAAATCCGTTGCATCGGAGTCCCGGGATCCGGATGCTATGGGCAAAATGGTGCAGATGATGTGTCCGGAGAAGCTGCACTGATTGCCAAAGAATTCCCTGGCAGGCACATTCGGCTTCAATGGATGCGTGAAGATGAGCACAAATGGGAACCCTACGGCACAACGATGGCATTTCAGCTGTCTGCCGGGATGAATTCCGACGGAAAGATTATCGCTTGGGATACCAACGTCTGGTCGGATTCACACAGCACGCGACCCAATGGTCGAGCGGCAAGTTTCGTCTCAGCCCGACATCTGGAAAATCCTTTTGAGTTTACAAAAGGTGGGTTTTCGGCAGGATCTTACCGCAACGGAATTCCTGAATACTCCATTTCCGCTAAGCAACTTCATCTATACAATTATTCCGGTCCATTGCGAGTCTCTTCGCTGAGGGGACTTGGAGCTTACGGAAACACGTTTGCGATGGAATCCTTCTTGGATGAACTGATTCACAAATCAGAAAATGATCCGGTTGATTTTAGAATAAAAAATCTGGAAGACCCAAGAGCCAAAGCTGTTTTGGAAAAACTGGGAGAAAAGAGCGGATGGAAATCAAGGCAAAAATCCTCCATCAATGGATTCGGAATTGCCTATTCCCGCTACAAAAATTCCACCTCCTATTTCGCAGTCTTGGCAGAAATAGAAATCAACAAAGCAGCTAAAAGTTATAGACTCAAAAAACTCACAGGAGTAATCGACTCCGGTCTAGTCATCAATCCAGACGGGCTTATAAATCAAACAGAAGGAGGAATGATCCAATCTGCCAGCTGGTCAATGCTGGAAGAAGTTGACTTTGATCAAGTTGGGATTATCAGCGTAGATTGGGCCACTTATCCAATTCTACGGATGATGGATGTACCTGAAGTAGAAGTCCATATCATCGACCGCACTGATACCCCGCCAATGGGGGCCGGAGAAGCAGCCATGGGTCCAGTATCTGCAGCCATTGCCAATGCTATTTTTGATGCGACTGGAAGCAGAATTAGGAATTTACCACTCAAGGCTGAAAAGATAGATTGGGAGAAAGTCTAAGATCGAGCTGGTTTTAAAATTTGTACCCCAAGCCAAATTGAAGTCCAAATTCTCGAAGAATATCCTTCGCATCTCCATTGTTCTCAAAAGGAATGACGCTGTGTCGTTTGTAGTTGGGAAAAAGTGAAAACGAAAATTTCTCTGTTTTCACTTTCCCTCCAAATCCAACCATATAGCCCATACCACTTTGATCTGTAATATTGTTTCCTTCAGAAAGCTGAAAATCCATAATAGGTCCTGCGGCAGCATAAAAGAAATCCCCTAAGCCATATTCTAAAAATACAGGAATGGAAAGCATTTTAAAACTAGGATTATGAGCAAAAAGATCATTTGAGGAACAATTCGGACAGGGAGGAGGCATAAATTGCACTGTGGAATAGGAATAATTTACCCCACTGTTTAGTCTGAGGTTTTGCCTGATTCCTTGAGAAAGTATGAGCCCAAACTCTTTTAGGTTCTTCATATTCCCGGAGCTCACACCTACAAATTCTTGTTTAGGACCAATAATAGTCCCTGAAAACCCGAAATACCCTTTCAATTCTGGGCCCTCTTGTGCAAAACATGAAATGCCCATGAACATTAGAAAAATAAATAAAATGTTCTTTTTCATAATTTGGATTTTTGGAGAGGTATCTAAAGCTGAACGAAACATGAAGTGAAAATGC
>CAYTXN010000120.1:0-1599 GCA_964441195.1 uncultured Limnohabitans sp. | reverse complement strand
GAAACCCTTGGAGAGTGGCCAAAAAAAACGCCGACTTTTCAGCCGGCGTTCCACTATTAATCTAAGATTTTAAGTCTAATGTCTTAAGTCTTATTTTTTACCGCCTTCCATCTTCTCTTTCAATTCAGCAAGAGCTCCGATGTCACCAAAGGTTGATTTCTCAGCTTGGGAAGGCATTTCAACTGAATCTTCTTTCTTCTTGCCAGCAGCAGGAGCAGCGGCTTTCTTAGGCGCTTTAGCTTCTTCTTTGAAAGTAGCAGTGTGAGAAAGTACAATTCGCTTGTCATCTTTAGAGAATTCAGTCACTTTGAAATCCAAAGATTCACCAACTTCTACCTGAGAACCGTCTTCCTTCTCCAAATTCTTCACAGTCGCGAATCCTTCAAGTCCGTAAGGAAGCTCAAGAACAGCACCTTTGTCATTCTTAGAGTTTACAGTACACTTGTGTACAGAACCTACAGGGAATACAGTTTCGAAAGTATCCCAAGGATTCTCTTCCAACTGCTTATGACCTAGAGCCAATCTTCTGTTGTCAACGTCAAGCTCAAGAACTGCTACGTCAAGCTCATCACCAACTTTTACAAACTCAGATGGATGCTTGATTTTCTTAGTCCATGAAAGGTCAGAAACGTGAACCAAACCATCGATTCCCTCTTCCAATTCAAGGAAAAGACCGAAGTTAGTCAAGTTTCTTACCACACCTTTGTGCTTAGTTCCTACTGCATACTTCGCAGACATGTCACCTTTAGTCCAAGGATCTTCAGTAAGCTGCTTGATACCCAAAGACATTTTTCTGTCGTCCTTGTCCAAAGTCAATACTACAGCTTCGATTTCGTCACCAACTTTCACAAAGTCAGCTGGGTTTCTCAAGTGCTGAGACCAGCTCATTTCAGAAACGTGAATCAAACCTTCTACACCTGGAGCAAGCTCAAGGAATGCACCGTAGTCAGCTACGTTTACAATCTTACCCTGTACTCTTGAACCGATCTCAAGGCTAGATGCCAAAGAATCCCAAGGATGGGAAGTCAATTGCTTCATACCCAAAGAAATTCTTCTCTTTTCGTCATCAAAGTCAAGAACAACAATCTGAACTTTCTGATCAAGCTGCAATACTTCTTCCGGGTGGTTGATACGACCCCAAGAAATATCCGTGATGTGAAGTAGACCATCTACACCACCCAAATCGATGAATACACCGAAGTTGGTCATGTTCTTGATCACACCTTCCAATACCTGACCTTTTTCCAGGTTGTTGAGGATTTCCGCTTTTTGCTTCTCCAAATCCTTCTCGATGAGGATCTTATGAGAAACAACTACGTTATCATTTGCGTGGTTGATTTTCACCACTTTTACTTCCATTTTCTTACCTACATAGATATCAAAATCTCTGATAGGCTTCACATCGATCTGAGAACCTGGCAAGAAGGCTTCTACACCGTAGATATCTACGATCAAACCACCTTTGGTTCTTCTCTTTACAAGACCTTCGATCACGCTGTCATTCTCAAGCGCTCCTTCGATATCTGCCCAAGCACGAACGATTTTTGCTTTCTTACGGGAAAGGATCAATTGACCCAAAGCATTTTCCTGCTCCTCGAT